>JANYHW010000133.1 GCA_025358885.1 Cytophagales bacterium
ATTTTCCGCAACCTGCATGCTTGCAGGATCAGTGAATATTCCCATCAAGAATTTTCTTCTGATCTGCATCTCCCGGATACTCCGCTTTGCCGTATATGGCTGGATGGTGTGGAGTTTTCCTAACTGGTTCAGCTAAAAGGCGTTCATCAACTTTTCCATGTGCTAAACAACATATGGAGTGCCAGCACTTGCGGAATGACCAGTTGCTTCTCATCATTATGAATGATGTGATCTGCCCGTTTTACCTTTTCCTCTTCGGGCCATTGACTGCCAATAATTGCTTGAACCTCCTGCTCATTTCGGTTTGGATCGCGCTGAAGCACCCGTTGGATTCTGAGTTCGACAGGTGCAGTCACTAAAATCATTTTGTCTACTGATGTGTACGTCCCGACTTCGTATAACAAGGCTGCTTCGCGAAGCACATAGGGATGATTCTGATCCTCCGTCCAAAGTTCATAGTCTGCTGCAACACGGGGATGCACAAGGCTATTCAATTTATCCAATCGCTTCCGGTCTCCAAAAGTTGCCTTACCCAGAAAGGTCCGATCCAGGGTACCATCGGCGTGATAGGCTGAAGCACCAAATTCACTTTTGATTAGCTCAACAAGAATTGGATCAGTAGTCATAATCACTTTGGCACGCGCGTCTGCATCGTACACCGGCACGCCGAGGCAACCGAAAATTCTTGACACGAGACTCTTGCCCGCGCCAATACCACCTGTAATGCCGATTTGCAACGGAAGTTTCATGGCCTCAGTATTTCTTCACGGATACTGAATCTATGCGAATTAAACTGGCATAGGATGGGACACCCTGCAAAGCGGGAACCAGGGAAATGGTTTCGCCTTTCCTAAGATCGGGTAAGGTGAGTCCGGCAATCGATGACTTTACCTCCTGGATGAACCTGTCGTGTTCTTTTCTTGGAACAAGAAAGACACATTGGATACTGTCACTTCGAACCTCAACGCCCCAGGGAAGTTTTGGAATCTTAAGCTTGATTAACCGGGTGAGTTCTTCTACAAGTCCTACTTCAAAAATTACCTCCGCGACCGGCGGGTTGCGACTGATCAGTTCGTTGTTCGGAATAACGATCTCTACATTTTCCCTGAAATTATTGCTTATGCGTGAGCCTTTGGCTTTCAGGTTTATGCTATCAGGAGTTTTTTCAATAATGCTTTTGGGGCCTTCCAGTGAAACGGAATCGGGCAGAATCACCACGGCGCTGGTCCGACCAAAATCCTTCTTGAATGTGATATCTGCAAACTCAAGCAGCAGTTTGACTTTGCGCGTTGCCTTTGGCTCTATTTTTAGTCGAAGCGTATCGGTTACTATGTAGTTTATCTGCAGCGTACCAATCTGACTGGCAACGATAGGTGATATTCCTGCGGCAACGATCTTATGGGTTTCAACAGGACGCTCCAGGGGGAGCGACACATCAGGCACTTTGACACCCAGGCTTTTCCTGAATATCTCCCAACCGTTGCCACTCACATTGATTGTCAGATAAGTGGGGAGTGGTTCAACGGCAATGTATTTTGTGTTGTCGAAATCAAACTTGAGAGGTAGTCGAAGATTGGTGGCGTAGCTCTTGTTCAATGCATTAAAGATCCAGAATACAGCTGCGGCAAAGAAGCAAAGTGCCAGCGCTTTCCAGTTGGTACGGTCAAACCGCAGAAGGTTGCTGATGGCACGGAAGAAATTCAATTGTTAATGGTCGTTTGCGTTGCCGGGTTTATGCGGTAGCTTTCTTATTGGCCGCCTTGGTTGACTCCATTGAGACTGAGGATTTGGCAAACTTGATGCGTGCCCCGCGTTCAAACTCAAGAATGAACGTGTCATCCTCAATTTCCGCTACACGCCCGTATGCGCCGCCAATCGTTACCACGAGGTCCCCTTTCTTTATCTCCTCAACGAATTTCTTCTGGTCTTTGGATTTCTTTTGCTGAGGACGGATCATGAAAAAATAAAAGATAGCAATAATCGCCACCATAAAGATCATCGAACTCCAGCCGCTGCCTTGTGCTTGTAATAGAATAGAATAGGTCATAGTTGATTTTTTTGCGGGTCAAAGTTAGCAGTTTTTCTCCTGTAATCTGAAAACAAAAAAGTCCCCCGTCTTCACAGGGGACTTCAGAAATGGCGGTGTTGTTTATTTTATTTGGTTGGCCCCTTTGATTCAGCTTTTGGGGTTACCATGGCCTTAAAGCGCAGGGTAGTCGTTTTCGGCCAGGTATTGGCGGTCACGGTTATCGTCTTGTTGTTAACACCCTGTTTTCCATTGGTATCAAATTCAGCGGTCACAAAACCTGCGCCCCCAACGGGAATGGGTTCCTGGGAGAATGTTGGCACTGTACAACCGCAAGAGGGCTGTGCGCTTTGAATGATCAAGGGGGCCTCACCGGTATTCTTTACTTTGTAGGTGTAGGTAACTTTTTGACCTTCTCCCACTGTCCCAAAGTCGTGGTCCACTTGTTCAAATGCTGCGACGGGGAGTGGTCCCTCAGGCTTAACATCCGGAACAGCATTTTGAGATGGGGTGGGGGTTGTGGTCGCCGGCGTTGTGCCCTTGTTGGTTTCCAGTTGTGCAAGCCGACTTTCAAGTTCAGCAATGCGTTTTTCCGCTGCTCTGTCTTTACAGGAGATCAATAGAATGGTGTTGAATAAAACCACCAGCGAAAGAGAGACTATCCTTTTCATACGTTTAAAGTTTATATCGAGAAGCATCAAAATTATTCAGAATTTTCCCATGAATTCAACCCATTAACAAATCTTTAACTCTTTTTGCTGCCACGTATTTGGTCTAACAGGTCGTCCACATCTTCGAGCAAACGTTCAGCCTTGCCTTTCGCTTCGGACACTACTTTTTGACCCTGCGATTTGGCTTCTGAGGTTAACGGTGAGTCTTTGCCGGATACCAGATCGTCAAGGAAATCTTCCAACACTTTTTTGTATTTGTCCAGGCGAAAAGAAAGTTTCTCGCGGGTAGTTGAGCCCTTATCGGGCGCATACAACACTCCCAAAATAGCTCCGGCAGCAGCCCCAGCCAGAAAGGCAATAAGTGTATTGCTACTTTTTTTGCTCATGATGATCGACTTAGAAAACAAAGATAATTCATTCGGCGGATAGTCAAATAGTGCCTTTAGCGAGGAAAACATTATTTATTATCCATAAGGCCACGGCCGCTTTTCTTGATTTTGCCTGACTGCTTGAGCTCCTTCGAGATGACATCCAGAATTCCGTTAATGAACTGACGGCTTTTCGGGGTACTGTATTGCTTGGCGAGTTCAATGTATTCATTGATAGTCACCTTGACAGGGATGCTCGGAAAATCAATCATTTCGGCAATAGCCATTTGAAGAATTACACGGTCCGTCAGGGGCAATCGGTCTACTTCCCAATTTTTTGTATTGCTGGCGATCAATTCGTGGTAGCCGGCCTCCAATTGTGTAGAGGCTACAAAAAGTTTTTCAATGAATTCCTTGTCCTCATCCCAGTCCAGGGAAAGCTTTTGAATCTCAACCACGGCAGCATTCTCCTCCAGTGATTTCAGGGTCTTGTCTGTCATGCTGCGGATGATTTCGTGATCTTCGGCCCAGTGCAGGTCAATCTCTTCAAAATATGAATTGATGGCGGTCTCACCCAAAATGATTTTTCGGACAAGGTGCTTCATGAAAGCTTTGCCTGCTTCCAGGTCGGGTGAAGGAAGTTCCATAAATCGCTGAAATTCCTTGTCAGGTTTCACACAATCCCGGTACCAGTCCTTCACCTTATCCATGTGCTGATCCCAGCCGCCGCCACTTCTGAGTGTTTCCTTTCTGAGATCTGAATTCTCACGTAGAGCTTTTATGAACGGATTCGATGACAGATTCCTGGAGACAAGCCTCTTGTCATGACTGGCTGCTGTTTCGAATGCAGGGATAAGATTCAACACGCTATAATAAAACATGCTGATTTTCTCCACTTCAAGCACGATGTTCTTACGGAAGAATTCAAAATCTTTTTTTGTTTGCTTTTTGTGATGAGAAAGGGCTTCATCCACTGCCTTATCAATTCTGGGATCGGCGGATTCTTTTGCGGGCTGCCCATGAAACTTCTTTTCAAATTGTTTCAACGCCACCGTTCGCTGGCCTTTCAGCAGCGCCTTGTCCTGGACTTTCATGGAATTGAGGTCAGGCTGAAAAAACGCGTCAATGTGGTCGAGGGCGAGGAGATATTCGGCTTCTTTGCACTGCTCGTAGGCGAAGAGGCTTTGCATAATCTTGATCCGAAGGGTACGTCTGTTCAGCATGGCAAGGAACGGGTAAAAAACAAGGCTGCAAGTTACATTTTGTAGGGGATAAATGGTTGATTTGAACTAAAATTCAATTGTCTCGTTTTATTGCCGCAGGGAGAGCAAGCATCAATGAAGGAACTTTCGCATCTGAACAAATATCTGCTTAAATACAAATGGCACCTGTTTTGGGGTTTGGTGTTTGTCATTGTTTCCAACGCTTTTCAGATTGTACCAGCCGTCCTGGTGAGGAACTCCATCGATCTGGTGGTGGACAATATCCAGGTATACCGCTCTCTCGTGGGAACATCCGGCCAAAGCAAGTTTTTTGATGTCTTTGCCCGGGGCATTCTGATTGGCGCAGTGTTAATTTTGGTCATGGCTTTGCTCAGGGGTCTTTTCCTCTATTTTGTTCGACAGACTTTGATTGTCATGAGCCGCCTGGTGGAGTATGATCTGAAGAATGAAATATTCGAGCACTACCAAACTTTACCATTGAGTTTCTACCGCCGTAATAACACGGGTGATCTGATGAACCGTATTTCGGAAGATGTAGGCCGCGTCAGGATGTATCTCGGGCCTTCTATCATGTATGGGCTTCAGCTTTTTACGTTATTTTTTATGCTTATTCCGGTCATGTTTATGATCAGCGTAAAGCTGACGCTGTTTGCCCTTATTCCTTTGCCCCTCCTGTCCTTCAGCATCTATTATGTAAACAATATCATAGAGAGAAGGTCAGAAGAAATCCAAAAGAGTCAATCCAGGCTGAGCACTTTTGTTCAAGAGGCATTTTCAGGGATCCGAGTGCTAAAATCTTTTACGCGGGAAATAGAATCTGCGCGGAAGTTCTCAATTGAAAATGAACAATATAAACGCCAATCTCTTCGACTCACCAGGGTGCAATCTTTGTTCTTTCCCTTGATGTTCGGACTCATCGGGTTGAGCACCATCCTTACGGTGTATGAGGGCAGTGTGGAAGTCATCAACGGTTCACTCACATTTGGCAATATCGCAGAGTTTATCATCTACGTAAACTTGCTGACCTGGCCTGTCGCTTCATTGGGTTGGACCAGCAGCCTTGTTCAGCGGGCCGAGGCATCTCAAAGAAGGATCAATGAATTCCTGAAAACGAATACTGATCTATTGCCGGGCAAAAACATACAACATTCCATTTTCGGGAAAGTCAGTTTTGACAGTGTTTCATTTACGTACCCTGACACGGGTATTAAGGCGATTAAGAATCTCTCATTCGAAATTGAGCCGGGAGAGTCTTTGGCTATCATTGGTGGTACCGGATCAGGCAAGAGTACAGTATCCAATCTCCTTTTGCGGCTATACGATGTCACTTCAGGTGAAATTCGGGTTGATGATATACCGATTAAAGACTTTGATTTAGTGGATTTGCGGGGACAGATTGGCTATGTCCCTCAGGACGTTTTTCTTTTCAGCGACAGTATTTACAACAACATTGCCTTCGGGCTTAAATCGCCGGACGAGGGCAGGGTGATCCAGGCTGCCAAGGACGCAGATGTATACCAAAACATTGTGGAATTTCCGCAAGGCTTTAATACACGGGTGGGTGAACGCGGGATTACCTTGTCTGGAGGACAAAAGCAGCGGGTGTCTATCGCCCGTGCTATCGTACGGGAGCCGAAAATATTAATGCTTGACGACGCGTTGTCGGCCGTAGACACCAAGACCGAAAACACGATCCTCAACAGCATGAAGAACATCATGAAGGGTCGTACCACGATAATTATTTCTCATCGTGTATCCTCAGCAAAATTGGCCAACAAGATCATGGTGCTGAATGACGGAGTACTGTCAGAACAAGGCACCCATGAAGAGCTTTTGGAACGCAACGGCGTCTATCGGGAATTGTACGAGAAGCAGATGATGACCGATGAGGTGGAAGGCTGATTACTTTGCCGCTATTTTTATATACGTGAGTTTGTAAGTAACTGTCGTATTTCCCTCGCCTTCCACACGCACTCCTTCCAGAATGTCAGCATTCTTGTCTATGGTGAAGGTATAGTTTGAATTCTTGCTTTTGTGATCAAGGTGTTTGTATAACAAGAGACTTTTCCCGGCCGTAAAATTGAATTCACCAACAATTGGGTATCGGGGGAGATAGTCCTTATCCAGGGATATTTCCACGAAGTCACGGCCCGTGTCGCCGGGATCACTCATGATGGCAACTTGTGCGTAGTTTTCGCGTCGATCCGTTGTCTTTTCTTTTTCGGCGTTTCCTAAAAATCCCTTGCCCTTCTTGGTGACAAGGCCCGAAACGGAATAAATTCCTTCGACCGAATTGGGCTTCTCCTTGTTCATATACCTTTTCATGAGGGCATGAAAATCAATCTGCTCATAGGGAGAAGTGGCCTTGGCCTGTCGTGCCCTGTACAATTTTTCAAATGAGCATCCAGTCAAAAGAAAGAGTGCCGCAAGAATTCCAATGCGTGATCTATGCAGCATATCTAAAATATATACCTCAATCCCACTCCTCCCTGAAATCGATGATATCCAGGATCGATCAGGGCGTCTGTAAATAGCTCAACTTCAATGAAGGCAGAGAGCGGAAGAGAAAAGTATGAATATTCAAATCCTAGGACAACGACAGGTCCGTAGGTGAACCGTGTCTCAGTGAACTTTCCAAATTTTCCATCATCAACATTTTTGGAGACATCATCAAAATTGTAGTCATATTGAATGACTGAATTCCGCCATTGCCATCCAAGTCCGGTATAGAGCTGGAGTCCCTTTGAAATCTTGTTGGCATCCCATTGGTACAGGAATTTGGTTTCCAGAAAAAGGTCACTGAGGACCTTGTGGGCAAGGTAACTTATGCTTTGGTATTTGTTGAGGGTGTCCGGCAAGTAACTTTTGAATGCATTTCGATAGTAGCTGTTGTACAACCCACTTGCTGCCTTGCCAAAGTCAGCCGCAAAAGCAAAGTGATTGTTCGCATAAAACTTATAAGTAAGTGCAAAAGGGTCACCCAATTTAAATCCAAGGCCTTGATACGGGTATCGACTTTGAATAAATATAGGGCAGACGATTCGCGCCTTATTTCCGGTAACAGTGGGTACCCGGTACCCGGAACTTTTAGGACTCTTCCTCACTTGCGCAAAAGCACTTGACGCCCCCAGGAGCAATGCCATCACTACCCATACGTATTTTAAGTAACGCATTGAAGCAAATATAGCGCTTTTGTGGTAACGAGGAGGTGGGCTGAACCTGCAGACAGTTCAACGTCAGACTACTTCTTTGTACTGCATTTTATGCAGTTGAGCGTAAAGTCCTTGCTGCTCAATAAGTTCGTCGTGGCGGCCAATTTCCTTGATTTCACCCTTATCCAGGAGGATAATCTTGTCCGCTTTTTGGATGGTGGAAAGCCTGTGTGCGATGACAATGGACGTGCGATGACTCATCATCTTGCCGATGGCTTCCTGGATCATTTGTTCTGTTTCTGAATCAACAGAAGATGTTGCTTCATCCAGGATCAGTATTCGTGGATCATACACCATCGCGCGAATAAAAGACAGGAGTTGCCTTTGTCCAACCGAAAGTGTTGCTCCGCGTTCCATCACATTGTAGTCCAATGCACCAGGCAAGCGGTCAATAAACTTGCGGGCACCCACGAGGTCAGCGGCATGCATAATCATGTCGTCGGTGACCTCCGCATTGCCCAGGGTAATGTTGTTGCGTATGGTATCGGAGAACAAGAATACATCTTGTAACACTACGCCAATGTTCTTTCGCAAGATGCTAAGGTCATACTCTTTAATGTCGGTTCCATCAATCTTGATGGAACCGCGGTGAATGTCATAGAACCGGTTCAACAGGTTGATGATGGAAGATTTTCCGGCACCGGTAGCGCCAACCATGGCAATGGTTTCTCCGGGTGTGATATTCAGGTTGATGTCTTTCAATACATAGTCAGCATCATTGTACGCAAACCATACATGTTCAAAACTTACCTCGCCCCGAACGACAGCGGGCTGATGGGTGCCATCCTCCATGACATCCTCTTTGCTGTCCAGTAAATTAATAATACGCGAAGAGCTAACGATGCCCATTTGCAAGGTGTTATAGCGGTCGGCAATCATGCGAATGGGACGGAAAAACATCTGAATGTACATAATGAACGCTGTCAGTGTTCCAATGGTGATGCCCGTCTGTTCAACATTCAGCACGCTCTTGGCGCCGAACCACATGACAAGCCCTATGCCCATGGCGGCAATTATTTCTGCAACCGGAAAATATATGGAGTAGTAAAGCACGGACCGGAGGTTGGAATCGAGGTGATCTTTGTTAATCTCCTTGAATTTCTCAAATTCCCTTTTCTCGCTTCCGAAGATCTGAACAATATTCATCCCGGTAATGTGTTCCTGGACAAAGGAATTCAGATTGGAAACGGCATTGCGAACGTCATTAAAAGCGACTTTTATTTTCTCCTTAAAGATGTACGTGGCCAAAAACATGAGCGGGATACAAGAAAGACTCACCATCGACATTCTCCAGTCGGTCCAAAACATGAAGGCGAGAATAAATACAATTTGTAAGAGGTCAGCCATCATCGCCGCGAGGCCTTCGCTGAAAACATCGGCGAGGGTCTCCACATCAGAGATTGTACGCGTCACCAGCCGGCCGATCGGTGTTTTGTCAAAAAATTTCAAACGAAGGCTTATGATGTGCTCATAGAGTTTAATCCGGATATCCCTGATGACATACTGACCAATTCTTCCTGAGATGTAGGTGTGGATGTATTGCAGGACAGACTGGAAAAGCAAAAGACCAAGCAGTAGAATGGTAAAATACAACATCATTCGATAATTGCCTTTGGCAACAAAATCGTCGAGAATGAGTTGGGTCAGATAAACCCTGAAGGGCGAAAGAAATCCTAGGAATAGTGTCAGTACGGTAATAAAATAAAATCTGCCTTTATAGGGACGGATAAACTCAAAGATGCGCTTGAGTACCTTGAAGTCTATGATGTTACCGCTGCTGACTTTCTCTTTCTCCATACTCGTCTGAGTAACACTTCTAATTTATGAAAACTGTTTTTGGGTACACTACCTTCATCAAGTATAGCCCCTCCGGTGGTACGTTCATGCCCGCTTTTTTTCTGTCTTTGCTTTTCAGTATGACCTTGAAATCCTCCAGGCTGATCTTATCCGTCCCAACGTCAAGCAGGGTACCGACGATGGCGCGCACCATTCCGCGGAGAAACCGGTTGGCGGTAATGGTAAAAACCAACAAGTCGCCTTTTTGATTCCATTCAGCCTTCTTTACCGTACAAATAAAGTGGTTCACGTCCGTTTTCACCTTACTGAAGCACTCAAAATCGTGTGTTCCTGTCAATAACGTGCCTGCACGCCTCAAGGTTGACACGTCGAGTGGCTTAAAGAAGTAGAATGCCCGACCATCCTGAAGCGGCTCTTTGACGCGTGTGATGTGATACTCATACGTGCGTTCAATGGCATCGTACCTGGCGCTGGCGTCGGGTTTGACTTGTCGAACAGATCGAATGGCAATGTCTTTTGACAAAAGAGAATTCAAGCGGATGATCAGTGCTTCGGGCTGGAAGGGTTTTGTCAAATCTGCATGAAAAAACTGCTGAATGCAATGTACACCGGCGTCTGTTCGGCCACTGCCCACGATAGAAATATTCTCCCTCATCAATTTGCTCAGACTTTCCTCTACCACTTGCTGCACCCCCATGGCATTTGACTGGCTCTGCCACCCGTGGTAGTGAGTTCCGTTGTAGGTGATTTCAAAAAAGTATCGCATGGGAATTGAGCATTAGGGATTAATCCTACTTTGTCAAGTTAAAAAAAGAGGGTGAAGAATAAACATTTGACGGCTCAGAATGCTTAACTTCACCCTTGTAATAAAGCAACCAAATATAGCTGTTCTCAAAAGGGACGGCCAAAAAAAATGACTCTTTTT
>JANYHW010000196.1 GCA_025358885.1 Cytophagales bacterium
GATCGGATTTACCAGGTGGGGCTGCATAAAAAATTTGGCGTGCAAGATGTGCGCAGTACCTCCGTTTGTCCACCCCTGGCGGATGCGATGATGGCGGAGATACCTGAAGTGGAAGCTACGCTCCGGATGAATCGCTGGGGAAAGCCCGTTTTTCGATATGAGGAAAAGGCATTTACGGAGGATAAAGTGTTTTTTACCGAAAGCAATTTTTTTGAGTTCTTCTCTTTCAGACTTATTTCAGGCAATGCCAAAACCGCGTTAAAAGAACCCAACTCTGTGGTGCTCACCGAGAGCACAGCGCGCAAATATTTCCTTGATGAAAACCCACTCCAGAAGTTGATCCTCATGGGCGAAGGTGAAGACAAGGTGCCGCATAAAATAACAGGGGTAGCGGTCGATTGCCCAAACAATTCACATTTTGATTTTGATGTATTGCTTTCAGCTGCCGGGCCGGATAATTATTTCAAAGTAAACTTGTGGCTTAACGGTGGTGTATACACCTATTTTTTGCTAAGAAAGAACGCATCCGTTTCGGATGTCGGAAAAAAATTAGAAAACATAGTGACTAAATATGTGGCCCCTGAAGTGCAGCAGTTTTTGGGCAACGGCCTTGATCAGTTTCGTCAGTCAGGTGGAGCTTATTATTACTATACCACAAAAATCACGGACATCCATTTGAAGTCAACCTCACAAGAAGACATAGAGCCGGGTGGAAGCATGATGTACATTTATGTCTTTGGGGGAATAGGCATTTTTATCGTAGCCATTGCCTGCATCAATTTCATGAACTTGTCCACCGCACAATCTGCCGGCCGGGCAAAGGAGGTAGGCTTGCGAAAAACGCTGGGCTCTCTTCGGGGCCAGATGATTGGGCAATTTCTAGCAGAGTCGATGCTCTATAGCCTGGTGGCCGTAGCCCTGGCCGTGGTGCTTTGTTATTTTTTGCTACCCGCTTTCAATATGCTGTCAGGCAAAGAATTGTCCATGATCCATTTGGTGAATTCCAGATTCATATTGGGAGTGGGGTTGATGATGTTAATCGTTGGTTTATTGGCTGGCAGCTATCCTGCATTTTACCTTACTTCATTTAGTCCGGTTGAAGTATTGAAGGGGAAAGTTACCCCCGGTCTTAAGAGCAAAGGCATCCGCAGCACCCTGGTGGTGTTTCAATTTGCCATTTCTATTTTCCTTATCATTTTCACTTCGATTGTCTATACTCAAATCAATTTCATGCAGCAAATGGAAATGGGTATGGACAAGAAAAATGTGTTGGTAATCGAAACTGGTCACCGGCTTGGCAAAAATGGGGAGGCCTTTCGCCATGCCCTTCTTCAGCAAGCCGGAGTCTCAAAAGTCAGTTTTACCGTCAATAAATTTCCGGGGATTTACAGCCCTGGGGTGATGCGCGCCTCCAGATCAGGAGGAGATCATTTTGTAGGAATCTATTGGGCCGATTTTGACTTTCAGGATGTGTTAAAATTTGAGATGAAGGATGGCCGTTATTTTTCAAAAGATTTTGCAGCCGATTCCTCGGCCGTGGTCATCAATGAAGCTGCGGCAAAGGAATTTGGGTTTTATAAAACAGAAGGGCAAGAGGTTATGCACAGCCCAAATGGTTCCTTTGTGCCGGCCCATGTTATCGGCATTATGAAAGATTTTAAATTTGAAAGCTACCGCGACAAAGTGCGACCGTTGGCTATTTTTCCGTTTTACTTTTCTGGAGGCAACCTGATGGTGCGCTACGTGGGCAATGCCAAAACATTGCTTGACAATACGGCCAAACTCTGGAAGCAATATGCCAACTCCGAACCACTCGAGTATACTTTTATGGATGAAAATTTTGATAAACTGTATCGTTCGGAGGAGAGGATTGGACAAGTGCTAAGCATATTCTCTGGCTTGGCCATTTTCATTGCCTGCCTTGGCTTGTTCGCCCTTGCAGCTTTCACGGCTGAACAGCGCACCAAAGAGATCGGCATACGCAAAGTATTGGGTGCATCGGTGAGCTCGCTTTCAATGACTTTGACCAATGAATTTATTGTGCTGGTGCTTATCGCCTTTGTACCTGCGGCCACGATAGGTTGGTGGGTGTCCTCGAAGTGGTTGAGTGGATTCGCTTATCGTGTGGACATCAATCAATTTATTCTTGTCGGTGCTGGTGTATCCGCCATCGCCATCGCCTGGCTTACGGTTGGATTTCAGTCCATCAAAGCTGCGCGTGCCAATCCGGTGGATTCATTACGCCATGAGTAACCCATGTACATGAAACAGAGACGACAATGAAAAGCAAAACCTTATGAGAAAGATAATTTCATTTATGCACATATCACTTGACGGTTTTGTAGCAGGGCCGAATGGAGAAATGGACTGGATCAAGGTTGACGAAGAAATTTTTGATTATGTTGGCAAGCGGGTAAGTGAAGGCGACACGGCGTTGTATGGACGAGTGACCTACCAGATGATGGAAAATTACTGGCCTACCGCGGGAGACAAGCCGGATGCCACCAGGCACGACATTGAACATTCAAAATGGTATAAAAAAGTCCGCAAAGTTGTTTTGTCAAAAACAATGAATCCCGATAGCAATCGGGACACGGGTTTGACTAACACACTTATTATTAGCGACAACCTTTCGGACAGAATAAATGAGATAAAAAAACAGGCAGGTAAAGACATTGCGCTTTTTGGCAGCCCGACCGCAACACATTCCCTTATCCAACTAAACTTAATTGATGGCTACTGGCTATTTGTCAACCCAATTATTCTTGGACGAGGCATTCCGTTGTTTGCAGATATCAAAGCCAAAACAAAACTGGAACTATTGAATACCAGACGATTTACCTGCGGGGTGACTGAGTTGAATTACACAGTTGACCGGCAATAACAGTGTGCCGCCAAGGTATGCTGTCCGAAGGATGCAAAAAGATGAACGTGAAATGAACAAGAGACTATGAAAACAATTTTTGTGACGGGTGCGACAGGAAACCAAGGGGGTGCAGTGGCATTCAGCCTGAGTAAAAATGGTTTTAAACTTAAGGCGCTCACCCGAAAAGTCGATTCAGTCAAGGCACAGAATTTGCAAAAACAAAATATTGAATTAATACAGGGTGACTTAAACGATGTGAATACATTCCGGGATCATCTAAAGGCCATCGATGGCATATTTAGTGTTCAAACTTTTGAAAAGGGAGTTGACAGGGAAATAAAACAAGGAATTGATTTGGCAAACGTTGCAAAGGAATATGGAGTAAATCATTTTTTATACTCTTCCGTTGCCGGCGCGGACTTAAATACGGGAATTCCGCACTTTGATAGTAAATTCAAAATCGAAAATCATGTTAAGCAAATCGGATTGCCCTACACGATTGTAAGGCCTAATTCCCTATTTGAAAACTTTTTGATGCCGCAAGTGAAAAGCCGGATCATGAAAGGCAAACTGGCGTCTCCGATAAACAGGCACAAAACACTGCAATTTACAAGTGCAATTGACATTGGAGAAATTAGTGCTGATATTTTTCTGAATAGAGAGAAGTATTTGGGAAGGACCATTACAATTGGTTCAGAAGAAATGGACATGCAGCAAGCAGCGGCCGCTTTTTCGGAAGTGCTGGGTAAAGAAACAAAATACCAAAATTTGCCTATGTTTATTACGCGACTAGTGATGGGTAAAGACCTCTATAAAATGTTTAAATGGATAAATGAAAACGATGCGATGTTCATAAAAGATTTGAAAGCGTTTACAAATGAACACCCTAACCTCATTGGTCTTAAGCAATGGATAAAATTAAATTTCAAAACATCTAAATAAAATCTGATGACGAGCCTGATCTTGTACGGAATGTTCCTTTTTCTTGCAGTCGTAACATTCAGCAACTCTTCTGTGTAACTTGACCTCATCTTTACTTTTTTCACAATGAATTCTAAAACTCCTGCTGCAACAATCATAGGGCTGGTTCTTGCTTTTTTTGGCGCCCCTCTTCTCATCTTTATATTCAACCAA
Organism: Cytophagales bacterium; assembly: GCA_025358885.1. Taxonomy (GTDB): domain Bacteria; phylum Bacteroidota; class Bacteroidia; order Cytophagales; family Cyclobacteriaceae; genus ELB16-189. The sequence goes on from JANYHW010000196.1 coordinate 4,001, forward strand.
TTTACCGAAGGCATACCGCTAACTAACGAGCTGGTTATCATTCGGGAGGCGGGCCTTTTTCTTGTAACCGGACTGCTTTTAGTTCTGGTTATAAAGGGTGAAAAACTTAACCTTGACTCCATAGGCCTTCACAATAAACACTGGGGAAAATCATTGTTGCTTGCGTTACTTATAATGATTTCGAGCATCGCGCTATTGGCGGGTATCCTGGGCATCTTTCATCTTGTCGGGATTTCATATGGCGAGGGGGGAGAAAGCAAGCGATATGAAAATATATCCTTGGGCGTATTGACCATAGTGATGATTCGAGCCGGTGTAATTGAAGAAATCTGTTACAGAGGGTTCATCATTGAGCGATTGGAAAAGTACACGGGTAATCGATTAATTTATCTTTATTTTCCAGCTTTACTCTTTGGTTTGGTTCATTATCGACAGGGTATACCAGGAATTATCATAGCTACCGCAGCAGGCCTGCTACTTGCATTTTTTTATGTTAGGAAACGGGACTTAAAAGCAAACATCATTGCTCATTTTTTAATAGACTTTATTCCGAATGTTCTCGTCCCCTTGATTGCCGGAACAAGCTAGTCCGAAGTGGGTAAAATCAGCCAAAACAATTTGAAGTGAAAGTAATTGGGACATTCTTGCTGTGCTTGGCGCTTTCTTTTCAAGGAATTGGCCAAGCATTTCCCAGGAATTATGGAGTAGTACAAACAAAATTATTTATTGGTGATCCACATAATCAAATGCTTGTGGTTGCATTTGGGGGTAGTGAAGGGGGTCAAAGTTTCGCGGATGAACATACAAGAGATTTGAGATCTAAATTCGCTCAACTCGGTTTCTCGTTTCTTTCAGTTGGCTATTTCGGAGACGATGGATTGCCAAAAAAACTGGATAGAATTTCATTGACTGCCATCTATGACACAATACAGCAGGTTGGCAAGAAGCTAAAAATTAGTACCCCGCTAATTCTTTTGATCGGCGCTTCACGGGGTGCAGAACTCGCTTTAAACTTAGCGAGTCGATATGAATTCATGGGGGTAATAGCACTTGTTCCATCCGGCCTAAGTATTCCATACGTCAACAATAAAGAAAATGCATCATCATGGACTTTCAACTACAAGGAGGTTCCGGCTTTGAACCTTACTTACGATCAGATAAAGAAGGTGGGCTGGTTTAAAGCTATAGAGACTGGATTGAAAAATAGTGTGAATAAGGAAAGCGCTGCGATTAAAGTAGAGAATATTGAGGGCTTTATCTTTCTATCGTCAGCGAAGAATGATGAGCTATGGCCTTCAGAGCAAATGTGTGCTGACATGATTGAAAGACTAAAAAGGAATAACTTTAAATATCACTACGAGCATGTTTCAATGGATGGTGGACATCAACCTTCAAAACATTGGGACGTGGCTTTGGGGTTTATGGAGAAACGAATCCAGGAGGTGCCAAAGTAGTGACGACAGGTGCAACACAGTGAGTATCCGTCATGGTGGATTTGCAATGAGTTAAATAGTTATCTTCGATCTGCCTTTCCGCCCTTTCCACTGTTGGTCTTCCCGTCTCGTGGCGGCCAACAAAAACACATACAACAATAAAAAGCAGAACCTTATGAGAAAGATAATTTCATTTATGCACATATCACTAGACGGTTTTGTAGCAGGACCGAATGGAGAAATGGACTGGATCAAGGTTGACGAAGAAATTTGTGATTATGTCGGTAAGCGGGTAAACGAAGGCGACACGGCGTTGTATGGACGAGTGACCTATCAGATGATGGAAAATTACTGGCCTACCGCGGGAGACAAGCCGGATGCCAGCAGGCACGACATTGAACATTTCAAAATGGTATAAAAAAGTCCGCAAAGTTGTTTTGTCAAAACAATGAATGTCATCAATGAGTGCCCCCTAGTCCTAATAAAAGATGGTAGATCTGAACTCCGGCTATGTTGAAAAGAAGATGAAAAGCAATCATTGTGTAAAGATTCTTTCTAAGCTGCATTGTCAGTCCAAAGAAAATGAAAGGTACAATTAATGGCCATGATTGTGGGATTTGCCAAAGATGATAGAGACAGAAGAGAATAGAATTCACAAACCAATTATAGCGACCGAGAAACGCAGTTTTTTTCATTAAATAGCCGCGAAAATATATCTCTTCTCCAACAAAGTTTCCAATAAGCATAATTATCATAACGAGTAGGGGGGCGCCATAAAAAGCCTCATAGCTTGCAAATATGCTATAGGCAGGAATGCGAAATCCTGGCACAGAGTTTAGCCATGACTGAAAGGGCTCATACAATTTCATCATATAGGGCAATGAGAATAGTACACTCATTGCAAAGGCTATTGGGGCTATAAGGAATATTTCTTTGAATGAAAAGTGATCAAGGCTGAGGAATTCAAGAACTTTTTTCCATTCCAGCTTCTCATATTTTCGCAGCATAAAAATGGGAAACACCATATGCCAGAACAGGGTGAAAATGACAAACATGAAGTATTGAAAATTGTATCCCTTGAAGCCTAATGAACTTGAAAAAAATCGATGCACTGGTTCAACGTTTACAAGCAGGTATGCGACAATGCCAGGAAGTAAGTAGGCAAATATGTACAGTGATTTACTTAATGGGGTTTTTGCTTGGTATTTCAACGAATATTCCTCGTATATAGGGTTGACTACCGATATAAACTTTCCTTTGGTCTGTCGCATAATCTTTAATACCCGTAGTTTTATAAAGGGTTTCTCCAAAATGTGATATAACGGACGTGATTGATTAAGGTTGGATATTTCTATGATGTCCAGCCCGAGAGACTTGGACAGATTCAAATTGAGGTTGGTGAAAACAACAAACTGAGGTATTGACACTTGCGTCAGGCTCTGGTGATTCTGCCTCAAGATCAAGTTCCTAAGCCGCAAATTTCCTATTAGACCAGATGATGGTGGCGAAGATACCGCTGGAGGAGCCATTGTAAGGAAAACATGATTTTTTGAAGTTAAAGGTACATTGACATTGCTTTGGGATGAGATTTTGATAAACTACAGATAATGCACAAACTGCCGTTTGGAAATATGAAATCAGCCCATCTACTCATCATCCTTCTCGGACTCTTACTTCTGACGAGCTGCGAACAGAAAAAGGACGACCCTGAAGTCCTGAAAAAAATCTTAACGGACTATTTTGACGGAATTAGAACTCAGGACTTAGCCAAATTGAATTCATTAACAACAAGTGACTTCGTACTTTTTGAAGACGGGAAAGTATGGAGGAACGACAGCCTCGTTACCATCAAGGACAAATTCAAATCCTTTAAGGGAGAATGGAAATTTGACCATATGATAGTGAATATCGACCAATCAAGCGGTGATATTGTTTATTACGATCACGGTGAATTTGTTCTGAACGACACAATAAAAATGAACTTTGACTGGCTGGAGAGTGCGACCTTCAGAAAAGTTGATGGCAAATGGAAAATGAATTTCCTTCATTCAACAGTAAAAAAGTAGGTGAGAATGGTATCAATTTGCTGATAACCCTAATTCCATGACCGAAGCCCATAAACCATTACCCAACTGGATACTCATCGTGTCAGGAATCATTGCCTTGCTTGAACTGATGGTCAGTGGTTCATTGGTCTTTTCACCGGAATCCGTATTGGAGACGGTTGACCTCAACGCGAAAGGCGTCGACTACGTAATTTATATGTGGGCTGCCCGGCAATTTGCCCTTGGTTTTATCTTTGGATTTGCGACAATTAAGAAATCGGTCCCCATGTTGACCATTGCCTATATTTTCTTTTTGGTAATGTTTGTTGGTGATTTCCTTGTCGGGATTTCACAAAATGAAAATTCACTTATCATTGCGGCGGTAGTCATGTGCATTATTTCTTCAGCAATGATATTTGCGATAAATAGAAAAAGTTAATATTTGAACACCGGAAAGATGAACAATTCCGACGCAACCCATCAGCGTATCGCAAAAATGACTTTTGCCTCTGTCTACCCTATGTATCTCGCAAAAGTGGAGAAGAAAGGCAGAACGGAGGAAGAATTGAATCAGGTAATTGAGTGGCTCACCGGTTTCGATAACAACAAGTTGCTCGAGCTGACAAGGGAAAAAGTAACTTTCGAATCATTCTTCAAACATGCTTCGCTAAACCCCAATGCGAATCTCATCACGGGAGTAATCTGCGGGTGTCGATTGGAGGAAATAGACAATCCCCTGACCAAGCGGGTCCGGTACCTGGATAAATTGGTGGATGAGTTGGCGAAGGGAAGAAAGATGGAGAAAATTTTACGCGCTTCGTAAGGTGTTGTGCAAGCCTGACGCTTTCGTGTAAAAACTATTTCATAAGTTCATCAAATTCCGCGACTTTAGAGGGTGCGCAAACCATCTGTCAGGATTCAGACGCTCTTTTGGGGCATTTTTATTGGCTCGTTCATTTTTCTGGCTTCATGTAGTCGTTCTGGAAATATCTCAGAAGTCACCGACTCCATCGACTTCAACCTCCACATTCGTCCGATCCTTTCCGACCGGTGCTTCAAATGTCATGGTCCTGATGCCAACCAGCGGAAGGCAAACCTGCGGCTAGATATCCGGGCGAATGCGCTGGCTGCATTGAAAGATAACCCGGAAGGGCATGTAATTGTACCTGGAAAATCGGCTGAGTCGGAGATGTTCAAAAGAATCTCCTCCGGGGATACGTCCTACCTCATGCCACCGGTCAAGTCGAACCTTGCATTGAATGAAAAGGAGATCGAGATGATCCGAAAATGGATCGACCAGGGTGCGGTATATAAAAAACACTGGGCATTTATCCCTCCCAGGTTGGCACTAATTCCCCAGGTCGAAAACAATGAATGGCCGAAGAGTGAAATCGACCGTTTTGTCCTGGCGAAAATGGAAAAGGCAGAGGTTGAGCCGAATGAGGAAGCCGACAAGTCAAGGTTGCTGAAGCGGGTGAGCCTGGACGTCACGGGCCTTCCACCATCTCTTGAATTGCAACAAGCCTTTGCGACCAACACATCACCGGATGCCTACGAAAAAGTTGTCGATGCATTGATGGCACAGCCTCAGTACGGCGAGAGAATGGCCGCGTATTGGATGGACGTTGCCCGCTACGCAGACTCTCACGGCTATCAGGATGACGGCCTCCGCACGATGTGGCCGTGGCGCGATTGGGTGATCCATGCTTTCAACGAAAATTATCCGTACGATCGGTTTGTCACCTGGCAACTTGCCGGGGACTTGCTTCCCAACCCCTCCAAGGAGCAATTGCTCGCTACCGGTTTCAACCGAAACCACAAAATCACACAAGAGGGAGGCATCATCCAGGAAGAGTACCGAATTGAATATGTAACGGACCGCACCAACACATTTGGTAAAGCATTTCTTGCCCTCACATTTGAGTGCGCGCATTGCCATGACCATAAATACGATCCTATCTCTCAAAAGAACTACTATTCCACCTTTGCCTTCTTCAACCAGGTTCCTGAAAAAGGCCTTGTAGGGGATATTCAACTCGCTTCCCTAGCCGATCCTCCTAAAATCAAGTTTACTACTGAGGAAGTGAACAACATCTATACATACATCAACAAAAAAGATACTGCCGCCGTAGAGGTCATGGTGATGAACGATTCAAGTAAGAGGAGACCTACTTATATACTGAAGCGTGGTGCCTACGATGCCCATGGCGAAGAGGTGAGCTTTAATCTGCCACCCGCTATCCTTCCATTCGATTCGGTCACGTACGGCAACAACCGCCTCGGTCTCGCGAAGTGGCTGTTTGATAAGCGAAACCCGTTGACCTCCCGCGTTTTTGTGAACCGTATGTGGCAGGAGTTCTTTGGACGAGGACTTGTCAAAACTTCCGGCGATTTCGGTATGCAAGGAGAGATGCCCACCCATCCGGAATTGCTTGACTGGCTGGCATTGGATTTCATGAACAATGGCTGGAACATCAAGCGCCTCGTTAAACAAATTGTGATGACGGCCACGTACCGCCAATCGTCGGTCATGGGCAAGGAAAAGCTGGCGACTGATCCGGAGAATATATTATTGTCGCGGGGTCCACGCATTCGCATGACCGCGGAGTCTGTCCGCGACCTTGCCCTCGCCAGCAGCGGACTTCTTAATAAGGAGATCGGGGGTCCAAGTGTAAAAGGCTATCAGCCGAAAGGTATTTGGGAATCCTCCACTTCAGGACGTGGCGTATTGGCGCACTATGTTCAGGATCATGACGACAAATTGTACCGCCGGGGATTGTATAGCTTCATCAAGCGCACCGTTCCACCTCCGGGCATGCTCGTGTTCGACGCCAGTAACCGCGACCAGTGTGAAGTAAAACGACTCCGAACAAATACACCTTTGCAAGCCCTGATTGTACTGAATGATCCTGCCATTTTGGAAGCGTCACGCGTTTTTGCTGAACGCCTGATGATAGAGAAATCAACCCCGGAAGAAAAGATCAGGAAAGCTTTTCAGTCAATTGTTTGCCGTGAAGCGGAAACAAAGGAGTTTGAGATCCTGACGAACTACTTCCATTCAGAACTGGAGATGTTTGGAAAGTCGCCGGACAAAGCCAGGCAGTTGATTCGCGCCGGAGAGTTCCCCAATGGAGACATCAAGGATACCGCATCATTGGCTTCGCTGATGCAGGTGATCCACACAATTTACAACATGGAAGAGTCGATAACCAAAACTTGAAGAGATGAAGGATGAATTCTTAGAGAGCAGGCTTCATGTCAACCGCCGTCATTTCCTTGGGAAGCTGGGGCTGGGATTTGGATCGGTGGCACTCGGCTCTTTGCTGATCCCTGATTTGTTCAGCGGGAAGGACGAGGCGATGTCCACCGCCGGACTTCCGCACTTTGCTCCGAAGGCTAAACGCATCATTTACCTTTTTCAGAATGGTGCGCCCTCACAGCTGGAGAGCTTCGACTACAAACCGATGCTCACCAAAATGCAAGGCGAAGAATTACCTGCCTCCATCCGCATGGGTCAGCGTCTTACGGGAATGACATCGGGTCAGAAGAAATTTCCTTTGATTGGATCGCATTTTAAGTTTGAACAACACGGCAAGTCAGGGGCGTGGGTCAGTGAACTGTTCCCCAACATCGCCAAGATTATTGACGAGATGTGCATCGTCAAGTCCATGCACACCGAAGCCATCAACCACGATCCTGCCCTGACGTTTATGCAGACAGGAGCACAGCAAGGCAATCGTCCCAGCATGGGATCATGGTTGAGTTATGGACTGGGAAGCGAGAACAAGAATCTCCCGGCTTTCTGTGTATTGCTTTCGCGGGGTCGCGGCAATGGTCAGGGCGTGTACTCCAAACTCTGGACCAATGGATTTCTCGACAGCATCCACCAAGGTGTACAATTCAGCAGCAGTGAGGAGAGGGTGTTGTACCTGAAAGATCCGCAAGGACGTGACCGGAGCGACACACGCCAGATGCTGGACAACCTGGGGCAACTCAATGACCTGAATTACAAGGAATTTGGTGATCCGGAAATCCAGGCACGCGTTCAGCAATATGAGATGGCCTACCGCATGCAGACGGCCGTGCCAGAGCTTACCGATCTCACCAAAGAACCAGATGCTACGATCAAGATGTATGGGGCAGATTGTTTGGTGCCGGGAACGTATGCTGCCAATTGTCTGCTTGCGCGAAAATTGTCGGAAGCAGGAGTGAGGTTTGTGCAGTTGTATCACCAGGGTTGGGACCAGCACGGCAACATAATCGGCGAGATGCCACTTCAGGCGCAGGATGTTGACCGATCTACGGCTGCACTGGTCATGGACCTGAAGCAACGCGGGTTACTCGATGAAACGCTTGTGATCTGGGGTGGAGAATTCGGTCGCACGAATTATTGCCAGGGTGATTTAGGGAAAGACAAGAACTATGGACGTGACCATCATCCGCGTTGCTACACGATTTGGATGGCTGGAGGAGGAGTGAAGCCCGGAATAGTGTATGGCGAGTCGGATGAGTTTGGATATAACATTATTAAAGACCCCGTGCATGTGAATGATTTTCATGCCACTGTCCTTCACCTCATGGGATTGAACCACGAGCAATTGAATTTCAAACACCTCGGCAGGCGCTACCGGCTTACCGATGTGGCAGGAAAAGTAGTG
>JANYHW010000166.1 GCA_025358885.1 Cytophagales bacterium
CCCGTCGGAAGTGAAAATGACTCCGGATCCGCTGCTAACTTGCGTTTGGGGTCCGCCGCCTCCAAACATGATATCTTGCAATTGGAACTTAATAAAATCGAGATCGTTTTATATTTGTACCAGCAATTAAGGCATATCACATGGGAAACATACTCAGGACTATTATCATTGGATTTCTGGCAGGCCTTTCAGGCGCTTATGCATTCTATCAGTTTGAAAAAGAGAATCGCCCGAAAGAATCCGCACCGTCAGATTATCTACTGACTTCGACACGGCCGACAGAGGTCTATCGGCCGACCATGGTGATGCCTACCGAGGCGGTAAGCCTTGAGAATGTTGACTTTACAGTAGCTGCCGCTAAAGCCATCCCCAGTGTGGTTTACATCAACTGCCTCTACCAAAGCGGGACTTCTTACTCCAATTGGCAAGATATCATGTTTGGAGGCGGCGGACCCCAAACGCAAGTTAGCAGCGGATCCGGAGTCATTTTCACTTCCGACGGGTATATTGTCACCAACAACCACGTCGTCGAATCCGCAGAAAAGATCCAGGTGATCTATAACAAGAAAGTGTATGACGCTGAACTGGTGGGTACAGATCCTTCTACCGACCTTGCTGTGCTCAAAATAAAAGAGACCAATCTCAAGTCGGTGACACTGGGAAGTTCCAAGTCGCTTGCCGTAGGGGAATGGGTCATTGCTGTGGGGAATCCCTTTTCCCTGTCCTCCACGGTTACAGCTGGAATTGTCAGTGCCAAAGGCAGGCGCATCAATATTGTGGAAGATAAGTTTCCCATTGAATCCTTCATCCAAACCGATGCAGCCATCAACCCCGGTAACAGTGGAGGAGCGTTGGTTAACAAGAATGGAGAATTGGTGGGCATCAATACTGCCATACTCTCCCGCACAGGCTCTTATACAGGCTATGCATTCGCGGTTCCCGTTGATATAGCCAAAAAGGTTGTCAATGACCTTATCAAATATAACGTTGTTCAAAAGGCATTTTTGGGAGGCAGTGTAATCGATTATGATTATGCGACTGCAGAGAAATATAGTCCTGAATCAAATGTTAAAGACTTCAAGGGCGTGGTGTTGGCAGAGTTGCAGCAAACTGGTGCTGCTCATGATTCTGGACTTAAATTGGGAGATATCATCATTAAGATTGACAACGATGAGATCAACAGCAAAAGCGAATTTGAGGAGGAACTAAGTTATCACTATCCGGGAGACAAGATAAACGTTACTTATTTGCGAAACAGGAAACCGACCACCGTAACCATTGCTTTGGTGAATATTGATGGTGATGTCAGTCTTATTAAGCGCAAAATACTTGTCGACGGTTCGCTGGGTGCGAACCTGGAGGCCGTTGAATATGGTGTGAAGCTTTCTAGAATAAAAGAAGGCCTGTTTAAACAACTAGGCATCCCGGAAAACTATACTATTCTCTCCATTAACCGCAAACGCGTCAAAGATCCACAGGAGGTTATTGATTTTTTTACTTCTTACAAGGGTGCAGTATTACTGGATGGGTTTACCAGTGCGAAGGAACGGGCACCGCTTCAATTCAGATTGAGGTAGAATCGTTTGCGCTTAGGATGCCATGCGCATCTTCAATTTCTTGGTGAGCTCTTCCACCGAGTTCTTGAAATTAGGATCTGCTTTCATCATGTCCTCAACGGATTCGAGGGCGTGGATGACGGTGCTGTGGTCTCTCCCACCAAAGTTCTCTCCGATAAGGGCCAGGGTTAACTGGGTATAACGTTTGCAGAAGTACATGGCCACTTGCCGGGGGATAACAATCTCCCTTTTTTTGATCTTGCCTTTCATGGCTTCAAGTTCAACACGGAAATAATCCCCGACTATCTTCTGTATGAAATCGACACTCACATCAGCCTGAATCTCCTTCACGATGTTTTTCATCACCTCTTTGGCAAGGTCGAGGTCAATCTCCTTCTTGAGCAAAGTGGCATGAAAAAGTAATGAGTTGAGTACGCCCTCCATGTCGCGGAGATTCGTGTCCACGCTGTAGGCAAGGTATTCAGCCACCTCTGTCGGAATCTGAATCCCGTCCGATTCCATCTTATTGTGGATGATAGCCAGCTTTGTCTCAAAATCAGGCTCCTGCAAGTCAGCGGTAAGCCCCCATTTGAATCGGGATAGCAATCGCTCCTGAAAGCCCTTGAGGTCCCTGGGGGGGCAATCACTGGTCATGATAATTTGCTTGCCGGTTTGATGCAGTTGATTAAAAATGTGAAAGAACATTTCTTGTGTCTTCTCACGGCCTGCCAGGAACTGTACATCATCCAGGATCAGCAAATCTACCTGCAGGTAAAAATTCTGGAAGTCCTGGAGTTTATGATTCTGCAGCGCATTCAAAAATTGGTTGGTGAAGTCATTTTGATCCACATACAACACAATTTTGTCAGGCAGTTTCTGTTTTATTTCATTTCCGATGGCCTGCACGAGATGGGTTTTGCCTACTCCCACCCCACCATACAGCATCAACGGGTTAAAAGACGTGATCCCTGGTTTTTTGGCCACAGCCACACCGGCAGATCGAGCGAGTCTGTTGCAATCTCCTTCCACGAAGTTTTCAAACCGATAGCTTGAATTAAGCCTGGAATTGACAGTTTGGGGATTAAGTGAGCGGAAGGTGAATGGAGAGTATTCTTCTAAATTTCCATTTCCATTGGCACCCATATGTTTTCCATTTCCGTGGGGATAATTCACGGTCAATGGAGTATTCCGCTGATTTCCGCTGTCAATGATAACAGAGTATTCAAGCCGGGCATTCTCGCCCATGACCGAGTTAATCGCCTTTTTTAAAATGGGTACGTAGTTCTCTTCCAGCCATTCGTAAAAGAATTGAGAGGGTACCTGAATGGTTAAAACATCTCCATCATGACGCAAAGGCACAATCGGCTTAAACCATGTGTTGAAATTTTGTTCGTCAACTTGTAGCTTAATAATTTCGAGACAATCGCTCCAGACAGTTGCGCATTCAACCTCCATATAGAATCAAGTCAGATGGAATTTTATAAGCTCCCGAAATAAGGAAGGGAGACAAAGATGTAAAAAATTAGAAGAACAAAAAAACCAAGACCGCTCTTGATTTTTCTGATTTTTTTTGCGTTAAGTCCACGATCATTTCCACAATAAACATTGCTTTAATGCTGTATATGCTTCAATTTGACGAATAATATCGTTTGCAACAGTGATAGAAAATAAAAAAAAATTTAATGGCTTTCCGGGCGCTTCGCAATCGGATTGGCGAGTTGCGGCGCAAGAAGAATTGAAGGGGGCAGATCCACTAAAGAAGTTGTCGACCACAGGCAAGGACTGGTCCATTTATCCTTATTATGATCGAAAAGGGGTTCCCGATGCTTCCCCGTTGCTCAAAGCGTCTGAAAATCGTTTTCTCGGAAATCGCGCCTGGTATAATTGTCCATCCCTCCTGGTGACAGACCCCATCATCTCTAATCGGTTGGCGCTCGGTCATCTCAATAGCGGCGCTGACGGGATTCTGTTCGAGCTGGATCAGGAAGTAAACCTCAAAATCCTCCTTAAAGACATCGAATGGGGCGCCTGTTCGCTCAATTTTTTAGCGAAAAGAAATGCGGATCAAATTTCCGCCTTACTCAAGGATTTTATACTAAAAAATAATCTTCAAGGAGCAGACCTACATGGTGCCTTTTTTGGTAACAGCGTGTCCAAGTCCATTTCTGAATGCTCCTTCCGCTTTTCGGGATATGAAGTGACGCCCACCGCTTCTCCAGTGGATGAAATAACCTCTGCCTTCAGATGGCTGGCGGAAACGGGAACAAAAAATCTTGAATCGTGCGCCAATCAATTTGCATTCCTGGTTCCTTTTGGAACTGATTTTTTTCTTGACCTGGCAAAACTTCGTGCTTATCGGCTCACATGGAAAAGATTTCTTGAATCCTCCGGTTCAAAAGATGATTTTTCGCTGGTACTGCATGCCCGATCTCATCGTTGGATAAACGCAGCGTTTGAACCCAATGGAAATATGCTGAAAGGAACGACCGCTGCGATGGCGGCCATTTTAGGAGGCTGTGATGCACTTACCGTGGATGCAGAAAGGGAGGAGGACAACATGATGGTGCGTGTGGCACGAAATATTTCAAACCTTCTTCGCGAGGAATCTCATTTTTCGAAGGTGGCTGATCCCGTCGCCGGTTCATATTTTGTAGAAGACCTTAGCCGACAACTAGCCGAATCCGCGTGGAGAAACATCAAGCCAAATCTGCCCGCATGAAAGCGCCATCAAGAACATCCTGGCAGTCGGCGGAGAAAATCAATATCGAGCCTGAGTACTTTTCTCACGAGTTTGAACACCTGGCCTTCACAGCAGGCACACCTCCCTACCTGCGTGGACCTTACGCAACGATGTATACGTTGCGTCCCTGGACGATACGGCAATATGCAGGGTTTTCCACGGCCAGAGAGTCGAATGAATTTTATCGGAGAAACCTCGCCGCCGGACAAAAGGGTTTATCCGTGGCATTCGATCTTGCCACGCACCGTGGATATGATTCTGATCATCCGCGTGTGGCCGGCGATGTCGGAAAGGCCGGGGTGGCCATTGATTCCGTACTCGATATGAAAATATTGTTTGATCAGATTCCCCTGGATCAAATGTCGGTTTCTATGACAATGAATGGAGCGGTGTTGCCCATTCTTGCCTTCTTTATTGTGGCCGCTGAAGAACAAGGTGTAAAGCCTGGTCAACTTAGTGGGACGATACAGAATGATATCCTGAAAGAATTCATGGTACGCAACACCTACATTTATCCGCCGGGACCTTCCATGCGAATTGTGGCCGACATCTTTGGGTATTGCGCAAGGGAAATGCCAAAATTTAATTCGATCAGCATTAGTGGCTATCACATGCACGAAGCCGGGGCTCCAGCCCAACTTGAGTTGGCCTATACCCTCGCTGATGGTCTGGAGTACCTTCGCGCCGGAATCAAGGCGGGCATAGCCATCGACGATTTTGCCCCACAGCTTTCATTTTTCTGGGGTATCGGCATGAATTTTTTTATGGAAGTCGCCAAAATGCGCGCCGGTCGTTTGTTGTGGGCCAAACTTGTCGCAACCTTCCATCCTAAAAATCCGAAGTCTATGGCATTGCGCACCCATTGCCAGACCAGTGGATGGAGTTTGACGGAACAGGATCCATACAACAATGTCACGCGCACCTGCATTGAGGCCATGGCTGCCGTGTTGGGCGGAACCCAATCCCTACATACAAATTCTCTGGATGAGGCAATCGCATTACCGACCAATTTCTCCGCGGGCATTGCACGCAATACGCAACTATACCTACAAAAGGAAACAGGCATTACCCGGGTGGTCGATCCTCTCGGTGGCTCATACTACCTTGAATACCTCACTGATCAACTGGTTGAAAAGGCTTGGTCCCTGATAGAAGAGGTTGAAAACCTGGGTGGAATGACACGAGCCATAGAAAATGGAATACCAAAACTTCGGATTGAAGAGGCTGCCGCCGAGAAACAAGCACGCATAGACTCGGGGGTCGACATTATAGTTGGTGTCAATCGGTTTAGGTCGGATGAGAAACCAAACTTTGAAATACTGGAGGTAAACAATGACAATGTCCGCAAGGAGCAGGTAGAAAGACTTGTGTCTTTGAAAAAAAACAGGGATTCCAAAAAAGTAGATGAGGCATTAAAAGCTTTGTCGGATTGCGCCAAGAGCGGAAAAGGTAATTTGCTGGCGCTGGCTATTGTAGCCGCTCGTGTACGCGCTACCTTGGGTGAGATTTCGGACGCATTGGAAAAATCATTCGGCCGATATATAGCCCACGTGCGAACAATTTCAGGTGTATATTCAAGTCAGATGAAACAGGCAGACACCGTTGATGAAGTAAGGAAGCTTTCGGACCACTTTGCAGTGCAAGACGGACGCAGGGCTCGCATCCTGGTGGCCAAAATGGGTCAGGATGGACATGATCGTGGAGCAAGAGTAATTGCTACCGGCTTTGCGGACCTTGGATTTGACGTGGATATTGGTCCCTTGTTTCAAACTCCTGAAGAAGTCGCCAAACAGGCAGTTGAAAATGATGTTCACGTAGTGGGAATTTCCAGCCTGGCAGGCGGGCATAAGACCCTCGTACCTCAATTGATTCAAACTTTGAAGAAGATAGGCAGGCCGGACATTCTGGTAGTGACTGGCGGAGTCATCCCTCAGCAGGATTATGAGTTTCTCCTCACGGCAGGGGTCACCGCGATCTTTGGACCTGGTACACCGGTAACTCAGGCTGCCAAAGTCGTGCTTGAAAAGTTGCTGGATAGACGCTGAATCAGTTTCAAATCGTTATACCTGATTCTATTCTTCAGGAATTACCCTTAAGAGGTATGCAATATGACCTTTCACCAATCAATCATCTTCCCGACTCCATAACTTGAATTTTCTGTACCTTTAAATTGGAAAAGTTTTCTGCCATGAAAATGAAGATTCTGCTCACCCTTACCGCTTTGCTTTTCTTTACAATGGCCATGCAGGCGCAAAGTAAATGGGACAAAAGCATTGCCAAGGCTGAGGCAGCCTACACAATAGGTGACTACAAGGGAGCCAGCTCGCTTCTCCAAAAATTCAAAAAGAAAGTCAACGCAAAACTTGGCGCTCAGAACCAGTATACGCCTACCATATTCTTCTTGCAGGCAAAGTATAATCTGGCGTCGGGTCTTCCTCTTGATTTCGAAACAGACCTCCAGAGTGCCTTGAATGCCGGACTCTCCCAGTATTCGGAAAACAGCGAGAAGTATGGAACGATGCTGATCGATGCAGCGGAACTATACAGTCAAAATGGATCATACCGGCTGGCGAAGGAATACCTCGGCAAAGCGGCAAAAATATTGGATGGCGGAAAATTTATGACCGAAGGAATTAAGGCCCGTTGGGACCTGGTCATGGCAGGAACGCTCACGGGCCAGGGATTTTACAAAGAAGCCCTTGTATTGGCACGAAGCCGGGAAACCTATTTTGCCCGGAGGGCCATCAAGCAGGAAACCATGCCGGATGGTAAAGGAGGGCTAAAGAGCCGAAAGATTCCTCCTGCCGAACTTGACCAACGGTTCGATGACTACGCACGGTTGCTCACCTTGATAGGAAATACATATGGGAAACAAGGCAACCTCACCAGCGCTGACTCTGCCTTTGGTTTCGCCGCCACGTGGATCAAACGAAATCAAGGTGACCACAGCCTCGCCTATGCCCGGAATCAGTTGTACAATGCTATCGTTCTCGTAGAGAATGGCAATGAGACCTTGCCCAAAGACCTCGAGTATGATCGTACCCTCCTTATTATTAAGACATTCTTCAAGCCATCTCATTTACTCGGCATACAGACTTATGAGGAATACCTGAAAGAATTAATGCGAGAAGATCTCAGCGCGCGGTATTACAATACCAAGTTGGAGTATGAAAAAATGATCGACAAGGAGTTCCCGTCAAAAAGCATTTATCAGGTACGTCTGAAGGCTGTTGAGTTCGATACGAACTTAAGCCGCGACAAAACAAAAGACCTGGAAAACTCCGCTGTAAATGTTATCAATAACACCGCAACACTGCCCCATAACAACATCCTCACCACCGAGATTCTCGATTTTCTGATCAGCTTCGACATACAGGAAAAAAAATACGCCAATGTTGAGAACTACCTCAAGGATATTGTATCCATTAAGACCGAATTGTATGGCGCGGATGCACCAGAAATGCATCTTGCCCGCCTCCGCCTCGCCAATTTCTACCTTGACTATACCAACAAGATTTCGGATGCCGGAAAAATTTATGATGAGAGTTTTACCGGTGTTGTGGAAAAAGAGATCGGCGCCTGGCACAAGGATCACCTGGACATATTGAATCACCTGGCCATCTACTACGAATTGACTGACCAATACTCAAAGGCGGTTGCGACGTTGCAAAAGGCCTCACTGGTGGCGCGGAGCAAATATGATGACAAGGATTACAAATATGGTGAAGAGCTTACGCGCATCGCCAGGTTGCAGATTCGGCTAGGCCAATACGAGGAAGCGGAGAAGAGCATCAATCAATCATTGGCGATTCTGGAAGAGTTCCGAAAAGAAGAATTAAGAAAGGGATTGCTCGTCGAAGCCATTGACACCCAGGCTACCTTGTTTGGTATCAAGGGTTTATTTGATGAGGCGACAGATGCATTGAGCAGGTCTGGGAAGATCATACGGAAGGCCGAGGGGTACCTGGGAATTGATGACCTGAGCACCGCTCAAAACCTTTCAAGCCTGTATATCCAACTGGGACTTTATTCTGAAACCGGAGAAATGCTAGACAACCTTATCGCTGAATATGAGAAGATTTACGGCGCACAGTCCATAAGGCTTATTGAACCACTGGTGAATAAGGGCAAACTCCTCCTGGCACAAGGTGATTACACGGCAGCAGATAAAATTGCCATGCGGGCCAACCAGCTGGCCGTGGGAATTTATACGGACAAATCGACCAAAACAGCTCCGACCCAAAAACTCCTCAGTGATGTTGATTATACCATTGGGGATTACGACAATGCCGAAGACAACATCCAGAAGGCCCTCGCGAGTCAGGAAAAACAATTCGGTCGCAATCACATCGACGTGGCAAAGTCGCTGTCACAATTGGCACTCATCAAGTTCTATAAAGGTGATGACAAAAAGGAGGTCGAAAAGATCATGCTCGAGGCCCGTGACATTATGGGGAGCAAACTGGGGAAGGACAATCCACAATATGCTGACATTTTAAAAAACGTAGCCATCCTGTACATCTCCGAAAAGCGATATGACCTGGCCTTCAGCTCCCTTACACAGGCTGAAAGCATCTGGCGCGCCAAGACCGGAACCAAAAACAGCATTCAGGCTGCCTCCATCTACACCCTGACCGGCGATGTGTACTATCAACTCAAGAACTATGACAAGGCTGAGGAATTCTACAAAAAGGGGAAAGACCTTTATGAAAGGTTCTTCAGTGATACGCACCCGGAATATGTGAAAGTGTTGTCGAAGATTGCCAGGGTGTACTACATGGAAAAAGACTACAAGAGTGCAAAGAAGAACATTGAACAGGCGCTCAACAGTTATGAAAACTTTATCAAGCAATTTTTTCCCGCACTCAGCGAGAGGGAAAAGGCAAAATACTGGAACACCATCAAAGGTGACTTTGAATTTTACAACACCCTGGCTTTTGGACAATTGGAAGACTTCAAGGACCTCAGCGGTAAAGTGTACAATTACCAGCTGCTGACGAAAGCTCTTTTGCTGAGCAGTTCAATCAAGATTCGCGAACGCATCCTGAACAGTACCGATGAAAATCTGAAGGCAAGCTATTCAAACTGGGTTCAAAAAAAGGAAGCGCTGACCGCTGCCTTATCCATGAGCACACAACAATTATTGGACAATGGCATAGACCCTGCGGCCATGGGAAATGAAGTGGAAAGACTGGAGCGCGAACTCAGCGAGAAATCAGAAATATTTGGACAGAGTTTTGAAAACAAGCGTATCACCTATGAAAACGTGCAGTCCGCACTGGGAAAAAATGATGTGGCCGTGGAGATGGTGCGGTACCGGTATTTCAACCACACGTTTACAGACTCCATCATTTATGTTGCACTCTACATCAAGGGGGAGAAGGGTCGTCCCAAGGTCGTGGAGTTACCCGCAGGCTATCTTATGGAGACGCGATATTTCAAGTACTATCGAAATTCGATCATGGGTAAACTAGTCGATCAGCACTCCTATAAAGTATTTTGGGAGCCAATTCAAAAGGAGATAGGACAATATGCCACCATCTACATTTCTCCTGACGGCGTGTATAACCAGATCAACCTGGAGGCGATCCCCACTCCCGATGGTAAATATGTCATCGACAATTCAAACATTGTCATGGTAAGCAATACCAAGGACTTGTACCTCCGGAAAGTAAAATCAAAACTTGCTAGAACCACAAGTACCAACAATGCCTCCATGTTTGGCAACCCTATATTCTATTTGTCAGCTTCCGCCAAGCATGAGTATTCAGATCTGCCCGGAACTGAAAAGGAAGTCAACGAATTGCAGAAATTGCTGAAGGACAAAGGCTGGGCAACAGACGAATACATGGAAAATGCGGCCAGCGAAGAGAAGGTGAAGTCTCTCG
>JANYHW010000170.1 GCA_025358885.1 Cytophagales bacterium
TCTTTTCATCGGGCTTAACAGGGGCATCCAACAGCATGGTAAACAACGCGTCCATTATTAAGAAAATCTATTTCCCGCGCCTCATCATTCCAGTCTCTTCTGTATTGGTAGCCTTGTTCGATTTCGTTATGACTTTTCTTCCTTTTGGAGTCATCCTTCTTTTCTATGGACAGCGAGTGTCCTGGTGGGCAGTGATTATGTGGCCATCGGCATTAGGGATTAGCATCATAGCGACCCTGGGTATAGGTACCTGGATGGCCGCCTTGAATGTAAAATATCGCGATTTCAGATATGTCATTCCTTTCCTGATTCAAATACTTTTTTTTGTAACTCCGGTGATCTACCCCATTTCGTTGTTGAAATACCCGTTGCTTCAATACATTCTGGTTTGCTCACCCATGTTCGCCGCCTTGGAGTTGTTCCGCTTCCCTTTGACGGGAATCGCTCCAGATATTTACTTTCTGGGCGCTAGCCTGCTGTCAGGTTTGGTGTTACTGCTGGTAGGAACCATTTATTTCAGACGCACAGAAATTTTCTTCGCGGATTTTGCCTGATATGCAGCCCATTCTTGACATACAAAATATCAGTAAGAAATTCAGAATACAGCATGAGACCGGTGGCTACTTGAGTTTGCGTGATCGCATGACTAAGGCCTTGACCTTTAATTCTGTAAAAACTGAAGATTTTTGGGCGCTAAGAGATGTATCCTTTCAGGTGCAACCAGGTGAATCCATTGGAATCATTGGCAGAAATGGTGCCGGTAAATCCACACTATTAAAAATACTTTCCAAAATCACCCCGCCTACGGAAGGCAAGATTATTTCACGTGGACGCACCGCCAGTTTGCTCGAAGTGGGTACGGGCTTTCATCCGGAACTAACCGGGAGGGAAAATATTTTTTTCAACGGTTCCTTATTGGGGATGAAACGTATGGAGATTGCCGCCAAATTTGATGAAATAGTAGATTTTAGCGGAGTTGAGAAATTTCTGGATACACCATTAAAGCATTATTCGAGCGGTATGCAGTTGAGGCTGGCATTTGCCGTGGCTGCTTTCCTCGAACCTGAAATACTAATTATTGATGAAGTGTTGGCAGTGGGTGATGCGGAGTTTCAGAAGAAGTGTTTGGGGAAAATGGAAGATGTGACAAAGGGTGGCAGAACTATTCTGTTCGTTAGTCACAACATGCAGGCCGTTGCCAGTCTTTGCAAAAAGGGAATTTGTATTGCAAATGGTAGAATAGAAAGTATGGGGCCGGTAGGTGCAACCATTGAAAAATATCTACAGAAAAGTAATGCCGGTCAATCACACGGAGGATTAACAATTGAGCCCAATACATTTAAGGCGGATGAAGACTTTTTGTTGCTTGACATTAAATTTTTTCAAGACTCCAAAAAGGTGATGGGAACGGTTGAAAATGGAAAGCCCTTGCAGGTGGAGGTCAGGTATCAACTGTTTAATAAATTAAACAGGTTTAGAATATTCCTCGATGTTTGCGATCAGTGGGGGGGTGTTATATTCAGAAGTTTTCATGATGAGGACAACCCGGATGTCGTCAACATGAACACTGGCGAATATCTTTCCAGACTCACCATTCCCGCGAATTTGTTGGCCCCTATTCCGTATGAATTTAAGTTTCATTTTGGAATTCACAATGTGCGAATGATGGAGCCGACAGAGGGAGTCGCCTTTGCCGTCAATGTTGAACAAACTGGAGCATACAATAAGGGTTATGGCGGATTGCACACGGCGGGAGTGATCAGCCCTGTGTTGCCATGGGAAATAATCAGGAGATAGAAGCATGAAGACAGAAATGTTTTACAGCCAGCATGGCGAAGATTTTCTGATGAATGAAGTCTTTAGAAATAAGAAAGACGGGTATTTTGTGGAGATTGGATGCCTTGATGGAATAGAGTTTAGCAATACCTACTATTTTGAAAGAAAGGGGTGGAAGGGCCTTTGCGTAGAAGCCAACAACGATTTTATCCCGCAGCTGACAAGGAACAGACCAAACTCTTTAGTTGTCCATTGTGCCATTGGCGAAACCAACAAGGATGACGTTACTTTTTATGCTAATAAACTTGGCAGCCTCTCAACGCTCGACAAAAATGAAGAAGAGCGTTGGAAGAAAAATTACAAAGACTATTTCCATGGTTTTGAAGAACAAATCGTTTCCATGAGGACTTTGACCTCTATTTTTGATCAATTCCACGTAGATACTATTGATTTTGTCTCATTGGACATTGAGGGCTATGAAGTAAATGCGTTACTGGGCTTAGACTTTGACAAATATAAACCGCGCATATTCATCATAGAATTCAAAGATGCAATTCATCAGAATCAATTGGAAGAAATTCTGTTCAAGTATGGCTACTTTTACCTGTCCAGAATTGGTTGCAATCTTTTTTACGGACGCGATCTTTCTGATCAGCAGACAGTCATCGCAAAGTATGGAAAAGTGCAGCTTATGCTTGTCGATCAGCATGGTGTTGAACATCTACATGAAGCTATTCACTTAAATCCAACTTTCGGTCGAAAGGTGCGGTCCGCGCTGAATAAAGCAATTCGAAGTCTTTTCAAATATTTGAGGAAGTAGTGAGAAGAATGATCACCATCTAACATCTGCATGAATTGTACCATTTGCGGTCATAATGATTCCAGGGAAATAGTTGAGTTTGTTTCGGGTGTGAAAATCCTGGTATGCGCCAAATGTTCCAATGCGTTTACTTATCCTCCACCAAAATTGCCTGACTATGTCGCAGAAGATTTTCATGCCAATGGTGAAGCAACAAATAAGCTCACCCGGCTAGAGGACCTTCCTGAAGAAATCAGGACCAGTTATGATATTCAATCCAAATTGGTCGAAAGGCACGTCTCAAAAGGAGAGCCTATCCTCGAAATTGGAGGCGGCGAAGGAATCTTCCTGAACATCCTGCTCGAGCGAGGACATCTTGTGGAAATGAACGAACCGAGTTTATCTGCTGCTGCAAGAGCAAGAAGCCGTGGACTAAAAGTATACAATGATTATTTTCAAGCAGTAAGATTTGATTCGGCGTATTCGCTAATTGCGATGGCTCACGTATTGGAACACATTGAAGACCCAATGAAATTTATTTGGAATCTCAGGACAATTCTCAAACCAAGTGGCTACTTGCTGCTCACCCAAACAAATTACAGGGGTTTCATGCCCAGATTCCTGAAGGATAAATGGTATGCTTGGGTCCCCGAGCAGCATTTTTCTCATTTCACAATCAATGGAATTAGGTTTATGGCAGATAATTCTGATTTTGAAATAGTAGACTATAAATATTCAAGACTATATCACGACAGGTCGGTTTATCATCGAGCACTTCGCTACATTCCTTTTTTTCAAGACCAGGTCCATGTGCTGCTGAAACTTAAATCGCGATAGTACGAAAAACAGGTGATTCGATTTTGATTGCTTTGTATGACAACTTCTAGGGAAGTATTTGGATCCACAACAATTTCAAGAAAATTACCCGTCAATATTGTGCCAGAGGAGGAGGCATTGTTTGCCAAACCGTTGCTGGCCCATATTGAAGATGTCAGGGTGCTTCAATTGTCAAATGTCAGCCTGACTTCTCAAGGCGTTATTTTTAGTGGGTTGACTCCAATTTCCGGTCTGACATTGACCAATGACAACGGGGAGATTGTACCGTATTCGTTATGGGATATTCTAAAGATCAGGCTATTCAACCCCACCATCCTATTAGATTGCGGGATAGACTATTTGTTGATTGATAATATCTACTCCCATACTTACTATCACTGGGTCACGGAAGCATTGCCTCGTCTATTCCTGCTGAAAGAGAAGTTAGCCCGGGCGGTGTTGTTGCTACCCAACAACCACATTCAGCGATTTCATGAAGAAGCTTTGACCCTATTTGATGTTCATCGCATTCAATGGTTGAAGGATGGCCGACGGTATGCTGTTCCCCATCTGATCTCCTCTACACAGATCGGCAAAATGGCGAATTATCATCCCGTGATAATCAAGGAAATGGTTAAGTATTTCAAATCAAAAGCACCTCAGTTGCTTGATTACGGGGAGAAGATTTACATCAGCCGGGGTAGCGCCTTGAAAAGACGGGTGACGAATGAGTTGGAAGTAGAATCTTATCTCGAAAGCGCGGGATTTAGAAAAATTCAATTTGAACATCATAGCTTTGCAGAACAGATTAGCATTATGCACCACTGCAGGGTATTGGTTGGAATTCACGGTGCTGGATTGGCAAATATGATATTTATGGAACCCGCCGGGAGGGTGATGGAACTGAGGAAAAAGGACAACGGCGAGAATTATTTTTATTTTTCACTTGCCTCCACCGTTGACCTGGATTATTACTATCAGTTTTGTGATTCGGCTGTTGAAAATGCATCTGTTCAGGATGCAGATATTATTGTAGATCTGGAAAAATTGAAAGCTAACGTTAAACTAATGCTTTCTTGAACATGGAGTCCCCGTTGATTTCTATCATTGTTCCCTGCTACAATTATGGACTTTGGCTGCCGGAAGCGCTGAACAGTGCTCGTTCACAGACGTGTAGGAATTGGGAGTGTATCATTGTTGATGATGGTTCGACAGACAACACACAGGAGGTAGCGGAAGGGTTTGTGAATCTGGACAGTCGTTTTCGGTACTTACGCCAAGACAACAAGGGACTGGCTTCGGCCAGAAACACAGGTTTGAGGGCCATTAAGGGGAAATACATCCAGTTACTGGACGCAGACGATTTGTTGCCCGCCGATAAAATTGAGAAACATGTGTCTGTGCTGGAGGCCAATCCGGACATTGACTTGGTATACGGAAGAGTTTATGTCTTCGAGAGGTACACTGCAGCAATACCGGATGCTAAAGAAATTGTGCTGCAGGTAAAGCAATCAGGGACAGGAGTGAAATTGCTGGAAGCATTAATAGAGGATAATATTTTCTTGGTTCACTGCGCCCTATTCAAGGCATCCTTCATCCGGGACATTGGCTTCTTTGATGAGGGCATGATAACATGCGAAGACTGGAATTATTGGTTCAGATGTGCCTTGGCGGGCAAGAATTTCCTATTCTTTGACGATGAGAAAAGCAAGGTATATGTCAGGAGCCATGGCAACAATATGTCGGCCAATCGAAAGAAAATGTGGACTGGTAAAATCTATTTTCATACGGAAGTTGCCAATATGTTGAATAACAGTGACCTCCCTGATTTTGGACCCACCGAGATGCGTAACAAACAATTAATGCTCATTCAAAAGACCCGTTTTGAATTGGCGTATGGAAATATTGCGGTCGGAATGACATCTGCAATGAAAATCGTTTTTTTATTCGGTGATTTTCTTCCAACTTTTCGGGATTCTCTTTATTGGATAAGGGAAAGAATTCTTAAGAAGGTCTGAGATGAAGCATCTAGTACTAAAAGTGGTTCAGCGTGTACTGGGTACAATGCAATTCAAAAAGAAGTTCTATTCATTTTTTTATTTCTTGTACCTGCAAGGCCTTAAAGGAATGGACCATGGGCACAACTACATCTATCCAGAAAACAGCGGTGAGCTGGAAGTGCTTAAAAGGGTTGCGGCTTATTATCAAGGAAGGAAGATAATCTTTTTTGATGCTGGAGCCAATGCCGGATACTATTCCGAAAGTGTGCTTCGGATTTTCATGAATGCCATTACCGTTTATTGTTTTGAACCATCGTTGTTTACCTTTCAAAAATTAGTCCTTAATCTGGGAGATTCAGTAAGAGCATTTCAGGTAGCCCTAAGTAATCAAAGAGGATCTGCAACATTGCACCTGGATCAGGCTGGATCAGGCGTTGCATCACTGGAAGACACAGCCTATGCTCCTCCGTTTGGAATTGTTGCCACGATGAATGAACAAGTCAAGACAGATACCATCGATCATTTTTGTGACGAACATTCTATCCCTAAAATCCATTTTTTGAAAATGGATGTTGAAGGCCATGAATATGCGATTCTCGAAGGTGCCAGGGAGAAAATAAGACTGAATGCCATCGACTTTATTCAATTTGAATTCGGAAGAGTGAACATAGATTCAGGCGTTCCCTTAAAGAAGTTCTACAAACTGCTGCACCAGGATTATTTAATTTACAGAATTATTCAAACTGGACTTGTTCCACAGTTTGAGTACAACTATGAGTATGAAATTTACCTTGGAACCAATTTTCTTGCCGTGAATAGGAACCTGAAGGCTGATATCTTTAGCGATGAGTTGTTCAAATCTGGAAAATAGAATAAAGCAGTGATGCATTAGAGTGATGACGCCATTGGTTTCAATAATTATTCCGGCCTACAATGCAGAGAAATTCATTGCCCAAACTATTCTTTCCGCCAAGTCCCAGACGCACAGGCACAAAGAAATAATTGTTGTAGACGATGGGTCTTCCGACAGGACCTTCGCGATCGCCAACGAATTTGCAGGCCCGGAGGTGCGTATATTTAGACAAACCAATAAAGGGGCCTCTGCAGCGAGAAACAAAGGTTTTGCCGAAAGTCGAGGTGATTATGTCCAGTTTTTGGATGCGGATGATTTGATCTCCAGCACCAAAATTGAAAAGCAAATGATTGACGCTGTAGTTTATGGCGACAGATTTATTTACGGCGGCAAATGGAAAATATTCTATCAGAACCCGGAAGAATTCGTTTTTTCACCCAATGAATTGTGGAAGGATTTTATGGACCCGGTAGATTGGCTCATTACCTCATGGACGAAGCAAAAGTGGATGCATCCAAGTGCATGGCTGACCCCCCGACATCTGATTGAAAAAGCCGGACCATGGGATGAATCTCTTTCGCTCCATGATGATGGCGAGTTCTTTTGCCGAATCCTGCTTCAAAGCAAAGGTGTTAGATTTTGTCGCGAGGCAGAATCATACTACAGAAAGGGTATTGATAATTCCCTGAGCAGCACATTTTCGGAAAAAGCCATTGGATCTCATTCAAGAATTTGCCAATTGTACGAAAAGTATCTGTTGCAATACACGAATTCGGATAAAGCAAGAAAGGCGTGTGCAACTAACTATCTTGCGTTTTATTACACCTATTACCCGGAATACAAACCTCTGACAAGGGCTGCGAAAGAGGCCGCAGCCAGGTTGGGCTTGCACAGGGGAGCGCCACAAGGAACAGGACTTTTTTACATACTTAAATACATACTTGGTTGGAAACTTGCCAGGCGTATAGAACATGCCTTCCATCGGAAGGTTCATATTCGGGCGTCAATCCTTTAGAAACTAAAATTAACTTGTGATTGAGGCCCGTTCAAAGCTTGATTTTGTCGATGCCCTTCGTGGACTTGCCATATTGCTTGTCATAACGGCCCACAATTATCTGGGTTTTCAGGGTGATAACAACCTATACCCTTCATGGTTTGGTCCGATTATTTATCAAGGGGTTTACGGTGTTCAACTTTTTTATATCATGAGTGCCTTCACCTTGTTTTTGTCTCTTTCTTTTGATAAGGAGGAGGAAATAATCTTTAGGAAGTTTTTTATTCGAAGAATATTTCGAATAGCCCCCTTGTTTTACCTGGCCATTCTCTACTATTCGGTGAAGACCTATCTGGTAGATGGAGTATTCGAGCCATGGCAAATTCTGAGCACCCTCACATTTACCAATGGCATTTCGGTTGATTGGATAAACGGCATTTTTTTTGGGTCCTGGTCGATTGCTATTGAAATGCCTTTTTATCTCCTGGTGCCCATGCTATTTGTCTATATAAAGAACCTGAATGGGGCAGTATGGTTTTTCATTGCTACGACAATATCAGCCAAGGTAATGGTGGTCTTGCTAAAACATACAGGTTTGGCATCGGAACCCGGCTTTAATGAATTCCTATATTTTTATCTCCCCGCCCAATTGCCTGTTTTTGCATTGGGCATTGTCCTATTCTTTCTGGTTCGCTCGGAAGAGCGCTCAATTAGACCAATAACCTTATTGTCATTGAGTCTGATTTTCATCACCCATTACGTCCTAACCGGCGTTATTACTTCTTTTGTTTTACTGAGTATTGGCTTCTGCGGTTTCTCATATGCTTTGTTTCTGGTGAAGCCAGTCTTGTTTGTAAATAGGTTTACGATACTGACAGGGAAAATTAGTTTTGGAATTTATCTGTTTCACTGGGCAATTTTTTCTTTGGTGACAGGGCTTGGCCTGTCCCATATTTCCAGTGAGCCGGTTCTCAATTTTTTCTTGCGCGAGGGTATTGTGATTTTCTTGTCGATTGGCCTTGCCTACTTATTGCACCTTACCGTGGAAATACCATTTCAGAACCTAGGAAAGAAACTTATTAATAGAATAATTGCTTAACTCGGCTATGCTGGTAAGAATTGTTAAAGATTGGAAGTACCCGGAAAGTTTCTTTTCCCAAACTCCTCACGGAAGCAAAAGGTGGGGGGATGTGGAATTTACGGAGGACAAGGTTCGAACTTGCGACTATCTCATAGTTCTTCAGCGTCCGCCGTATACTATCAAAGTGAACTGTCCGAAAGGAAATGCATGGCTTATTACCCAGGAACCACCCATTGACTATTTTAGGTTTTATACTAAGGCGTTTAAGTACTTTGACAGAGTTTTCACTTATTATGAAAAGACAGGGCATCCCCGGGTGCAAGCGCTGCATCCCGTATTGCCATGGCATGTCCTCATGAGTTATGATGAATTGGCAAGTATTCAAAAGGCAAACCTGGGAAGCAAAAAAGATGAATTGGTCTGGATTACCAGCAATAAGAATAATTTGCCCGGACAAAAAGCCAGAATGAATTTCAAAGACTATTTATTGGCCAAGGGTTTTGATTTCAAATTGTACGGGGCCGGATTCCGGCCAATCGTCAATAAATTTGATGGGCTATTCCCCTGCAAATATGCATTGGCAATTGAGAACTATTCGGTCGAACATTATTGGACAGAAAAATTAGCGGACAGTTTCTTATCATGGTCTTTACCTTTTTACTGGGGTGCATCAAATTTGGAGGATTATTTTCCCTCCAGGAGTTTCATACGTATTGATGTACACAAGCCCGAAGAGGCATTGAAAATTATTCAGCAATCAATAGAAAATAAGGAGTGGGAAAAGCGAATCGATGCCATTGAGGAGTCCAGAAATCTCATACTGAACAAGTACCAATTCTTTCCCTACGTGGCGGAGATGGTTCAGGCAGATGCGGTATCGGGCAAACCAATCGAGATGCGTCGGTATGTCATACCGGAGAATCCATTCCCAAACAGATATACCAAGCATATTAAGTACTATTATTATCGTTTGCTAGGCGCATTCAAGATCAAATGAGCTTTCATCTATTCAATGTGTACTGTCACTAAACCATATTTCACCAAAATATCTTGAATAGTTCCGTGTTGTACTTAAAGGAAAATAGTTAGAATAGTTAAATTGACTTTGAATAGGTAGAAATTGAGACCTGAATGAATAAAAGAACTACTACTATGACCCGCTCTCAATAAATTTGCAATTCCATGACAAAAGCCTCTTAATGGATGTGAGCAATTTATATTCTGACCTATAATGGGTGCACTAAGACTTTCATTGGCAATTTCTGTAGTAATTGCGCACTCTTCGCCCATTTTTGGCTTTCGGCTTGTTGGGGGGCTTTGGCGGTGGAGGCCTTTTATATTATTTCTGGCTTTTATATGTCCCTCATTCTCAATGAAAAATACATTCATCAGAATAGCTCCTACAAACTTTTTATGACGAACCGTTTTCTACGTCTTTTTCCCATTTATTGGATCATCCTGATTTTTACCGCAGTCTTTCTGGGATTAAGGTCTGGAGGTACATTTCAGCCCTTGGCTGGTCCCTTGGCTGAAATGAATGTAACAGGTCTGGTTTTCATCTCCATAGCCAATCTATTTCTCTTTTTTCAAGATACGCTGATGTTTTTGGGACTTAACACAGTTACGGGGGAATTGTTTTTCACACCCGATTTCGAAATGACTAACCCCAAACTGTATGAACTCCTGCTTGTACCACAAGCATGGACCATTGGTTTAGAGTTGCTATTCTATCTGATCGCACCCTTGATTCTAAGAAGAAATCTTGTTGTTATCATGGTGCTAATCACTTTTTCTTTGATGCTAAGGCTCTTATTGTATAACAAGGGCTTTCACCATGACCCATGGACCTATCGGTTTTTCCCAAATGAGCTAGCCTTTTTTCTATTTGGCAATGTTTCATACCAGATGTATATTAAAATTGACAAGTGGAAAACCAGACAATGGGCACTCAACCTTTCTGTCTTTTTTATTTTACTCTTCACAATTTTATTCGATCTCTTGGTTTTTCCAAAGAAAGAGCTGGCCTATTTTGTGTCCCTTATTATGATATTGCCATTTGTTTTTAAGAGTTCCAGGAATTATCGCTTAGATACTTATATAGGTGAACTTTCCTACCCGGTATACATGTCTCAAATGTTAATTTTGGGAATACTTATTTTCGTAAAGGTCCAAGACTTGGCTTTTTTGGGTATTACTTTATCAGCGTTGACTATCTTATTCTCAATTGTGATAAATGAATTGGTCTCCAAGCGAATAGAGAGAGTTCGGCAAAAAAGGATTAAAGTCATTGTTGCTTCAAATGAATGATATTGACTTGATGCAGAACGTATCATCTGTAATGAACAGGAAAAATGGGTTACACAGGAGTGATAGTCCAAACTGTCTAAAAGGAACCTATTCAAAATCAGATCCTCCTTGCCTTTTCGCATTTTCGAAAGGATTCACCTCAATTATTGGCGTCGTCACGGAACCTTCGATACCCAAATGAGCGATCTGGAAAAAACGCTGGCATTATTATCCAGGAAGATTTACGGAAATATTCTTCGATACAGTGACAAATTTGAGACGAACTCAAGCAATTGTGATTATTTCGGGCAAGAGGCTTCCGATCTGATCTTGAATGGGTTGGAGTCAACTATGCCTTTTGTGGTTTCAAGGTTTGGCTACAGTGAATTGAGAGCCATGCTTACGTACCTGCATATTCATGATGGCGAATCAGGTTTACGTAAAATATTGTCCTATGTCAAGGGAGACAAGGTAGAACCCTGGTGGACTATTGACACCATCAAGATTATAACCCATAATGCCGGACTCTTCCCAAATCGAATTGGTGTCATTGAAGATTTTTGCCGCTTACTTTTGCGGGATATGGCGCATATCGATGTACTGGGAAGCTGGTTAGGCGGAGAGGTGTGGATTAAGAGTATGATGCCCTCTACCAAGTTCATGAGATTTCATGATTTCTATCATTTCTTGCATGAAAGGCCCTGGACACAGGCTTTGAAAGGAAAGAAAGTATTGGTAGTACACCCTTTCTCGAAATCGATTCAAAATCAGTATAGACAGAAAGACAAAATTTTCCCTGGTATTCATCAGCTCCCGGATTTTGACTTGATTACCTATGCAGCGGTTCAGAGTATAGCTGGCAACACTCCGAATGGATTTGATAATTGGTTTCAGGTATTAGACCATATGAGATCAGATATTTCTAAAATAGATTTTGATATTGCAATCCTTGGATGTGGTGCTTATGGCATGCCACTGGCGGTATCCATCAAGCGGGATTTAAAGAAGAAAGCAGTCCATCTTGGAGGCAATGTGCAGATACTGTTCGGGATCATAGGCAGCAGGTGGGAGAACAGTCCGACTTTTACAGAGCTATTCAATCCCTATTGGGTTAGACCCTTGGTTGAAGAAACACCCAGAGGACATGAGTCAATAGACAATAATTGCTATTGGTAATGGTATTCATCTAATAGTTTGTTCATGGACACAATCGATGAGAGCCGACCTTTTTTCTCAATCATAATACCCACGTTTAATAGGGCTGATTTTGTTGTAAAGGCGCTGACCTCAATTCTTGAACAGAAATTCTCAGACTACGAAATAATTGTGGTAGATGATGGAAGTACAGACAATACGAGGGAAGTGATTCTGGATGTTGCGAGAAATGCACAACAAGTCAAATACTTTTTCAAAGAGAATGAGGAGCGGAGTATTGCTCGCAATTTTGGCATTTTGAAGGCATCCGGAAACTACATTGGATTCCTCGACTCTGATGACATTGCCTATCCCAATCACCTGATGGTGGCCAGTGCATTGCTGAGACGGAATAATTTTCCAGAGGTGGGTCATCTGGGGTATCAACTTGTCAGCAAGACGGGCGAGCCCATTTTAAACAGGAATAATTTTGATGAGACATTTAAGGAAAAGCTAATTCATGAAAACAATATTCATGGGAACGCAATTTTTATAAGAAACGACATTGCCCGTGAAGTGAATTTCATACCCGATCCATCCGCCATTTTGTCTGAGGATTGGTACCTTTGGCTGAGACTAGCATCGAGGTATAAATTTCACTTTGACAACACCGTAACCAGCGCAGTGATTCAACACGACGAACGCAGTTTAATGCACATTAAACCAGATAAACTGATCGTCAGCACCAATCTCGTTGTGGAGTACTTGATGAAGGACAAGCCCTTTCTGGAAAACTACAAAGGCAAAGTTTCATATCATTTTGCGAATCATTATACCTTTCTTGCTTTAATACTGGCTTTGACTAAGAAAAGAAGGTGGCAAACCATTGTGTATTTGCTCAAGGCAATTGGATATGATCCCGGCGTGGTGGTCAGGAAAAGATTTTTGGCCACCGTGAAGCATTGGTTCTAATTGATTCAAATGTTCGTGACAAAAAAATATCCACCTGAGATGTTATTTCATCAACAAAAGTAACAGGATAAATCGGCGGACAATGCTTAGGGAAATTGCTGTGTCGGTCTTCAGATTCATCGTGCATGAAAGTTAGACCTAATGTTATCAGATCGTGAAAACTCCGCGAATCCTTATTCTGATCCCTAACCTTGGACCCGGAGGAGCCCAAGCGGTTTTTCATCAACAAATCAAACATTTGTCCGACCGTCATCAAATAATCGGCTGCGTATTTAACTGGGATGGATCTTTTCAAGTTGATAGGACAGCGAACATTGTTTCTTTGGATGTACCAGCAGGAAAAAATTGGATCCTGAAACTCTATTGTTTTCACAAGAGAATAGTCAAACTCAGAAAACTAAAAAAGGAGTATAACATAGCAGTAACCATAAGTCATCTGGAGGGGGCGGACTATGTGAATCTTTTCTCTAAGGTTTCTGACAAAACCATATGCTGGATCCATGGCACGAAAAGATTCGATGGCAGCATGAAAGGATTCCTGGGACTTGTGCGGCGCTATCTGCTAATTCCATTGATTTATCGAAGAGCAGATAAATTGGTCTCTGTAAGCAGAGCGATTCAATATGAATTGGACAAATATTATCATTTGGGGAAATCAAAATTGCTTACACTCTATAATACAGTTGATCTCGAAAAGATTAAGGTTCTGAAGGAGGCACCATTGGATAAGGGCCATGCCTCCTTATTTGTCGCCCCAGTCTTAATCACGCATTGCAGATTGGCGGAGCAAAAAAATATCGTTGGGTTGTTATCGGTATTTTCCCTTTGTAAAAAGCAAAGACCGGATATGAGATTATTGATTCTTGGGGATGGTGAACTTCGTTCGCATTTGTTGAAAAAATGTGATTTCCTGGGACTCGCGGCTTACAGCCCATGGAGTGAATCCCGTGATGATGCAAATTATGATGTGTACTTCTTGGGTTATCGTTCTAACCCTTATCCGTATTTAGGAAAATCCACATTGTATATCCAGAGCTCGAATTGGGAAGGATTTCCATTATCACTGTGTGAGGCAATGGCCTGTGGCCTTCCGGTGGTTGCAGCTGATTGTCCAACTGGACCCCGGGAAATCCTGAACTCTTCTGTCCTGACAGGATCTCTGAGAACCACCATTCAACACGCGGAATTCGGTTGCCTTTTTCCATTGATAGATTCAAATGATGCCAGCTCACTAGCCTTATGGACGAATGGGATTCTGGAATTACTTGAAAATGATAAAATGCTTCGTCATTATTCGATAACAGGAAAGAGCAGGGTTTCAGATTTTGACATAACTAAGAATCTTCGTTTGACCGAAGACTTGATTAATGACCTTACGACTAGGTAGATTGCGCTCAACTTATATGAGGAAATTGGCAAGCTGTGCGACCAGGTAGTTGGCAATCAGAGTGGGGTGTTCTTATCCGGCGTGGTCTTGAAAAATAGTTTCAAAAAAGGGCCACCATTTCGAGCTCAACTGTATTTAGTTTCCAGGCCAGTGCGGCACAAGATGTGTATCTGTTCGTTAATGGGGAGCATATTTTCTGCAAATTTGAGTTTAACCTGCAAATCTGAATTTTGTCATAAAATGAATTTGCCTGGAGATATGAGTAGATTTGGTATGATGGGTAGATTGAAAATAGGGGGATTCTCTTTTTTTAGTTTTCTTTTGTTTGCAATGTCAATCCCTTCGTTGGGGCAAATACCGTCTTCAGATTTTTCTGCCCCCGCACAAGCTTGCCTGAGTGGCACAATCCTCCTGAGAAACGCTGGAACCTCTGTGGAGTCAGAGTGGGATTTGTGCCAGGGAGATTTACTCTCTAATGGTCCTATATCCGTTGCTTCAGTAATCCTCCCCCCATCGTTGCCAATTGGCCAGACCCTGATTGAGGTTAATCACCTATGGTATGGATTTATGTGCGATCGGAGCGGAATGAAATTGTTTCGTCTTGATTTTGGATCATCCTTGATAAATCAGAATCCGGTAATCAATGATTTAGGCAATCCGGGAGGCAATTTGACTGGTCCTCAAAATATCAAGATAGCTGAGTATCAGGGCAATTTCTATGGATTTGTGAACAACTATTTGGCCAACCAATTAGTCAGAATAAATTTTGGAAACAATATTGAGAACAGCGGTCCGACATCGGAAGTTTTATCAACGGCTTCTGGTTTTGGTAATGGGGGGATGGATGTGGCATACGATGGAAATAATTGGGTAGTAGCCTTATCAAACTCCAATACGATCACCCTTTTCAACCTAGGTGCCTCCCCAGGCACGATTGCTGCCAGCATAACTTCCATGACCACCCCGGCAATACCCGGAGTCTCGGATATTGGAGATATCAAATTTGCTCTGGACAATAATGTTTGGTATGGATTCATTGCGGGTTACAGTTCGAATACCGTTCATCGCTTGACCTTTGGAGCAAGTTTGTACACCAACCCAATAACTCAATTGCTGACTGTATCCGTGGGGAGCTTACTCCTCTATGGTCTGGACATACATCAGGATAATAGCAATTGGGTTATTTTCTTGGTTACCCTGCAGGGTAACCTTTTGCGGCTCAATTTGGGGAATCAAATAACAAATGATGCCCCACAGGTAGTTGATTTGGGTCGATTTGCCCAGCTCGTGAACACACTTAAATTGTCCATGGCTCACTCAAAGTCAAGATGGCTGGCATTAACGACAAGGTATGACGCTCAAACATTTTTCCTGATTGATTTTCCGCAGAGTAGTTGTTCTTTTGATAAGACATATTCTTACAATACCGATACGGTTCTCTTGAAGTCAGTTTCCAGTGGCCCGAAAGCGATAACCCATTATGTGAAAGATGCAAATGGACTAATGTCATCCACTACGAAGAACTTGAATGTGTTGAATACTGTGGCTCCAAGCATCGACTTTACTAATTCAGTTTGCTTTGGCGTTCCGGTTTCTTTCGGAATTACTTCCAACGGCTCCCTGAATAGCGTGGCATGGGATTTCAATAACGATGGCGTGGTCGACGCGACAGCGGCAAACACAACATATTCCTTTGCATCATTAGGACAACATTATATATATGCAAAAATCATTGATAACTCTGGTTGTGAAAACCAAATTGTAAAATCGATCACACTTTATTCACCCCCCACTGCTAATTTCAGCCTCCCTGTTCCTGCGATCATATGTACAAATCAAGCCTATACAGCTACCAATACGTCTACTTTTGATCCGGGATCAAATCCTACATGGGAATGGCGATTAAATGGGAGCCTCGTCTCAACCCAGAACAACTATGATGCGTTGTTCGCAGCGACGGGCTCTCAGGAGGTCCGATTGAAGGCGCTAATTAATGGATGCCAAAATGAAACGATTCAAACAGTGTCAGGTGTTCTAGCCGGTCCTGTGGTAGCATTCTCCGCCAATGACAATTGCCTGGGAAACCAGGTTTTATTTAACAACACCACGGTTGGTGCCATCGGTTTTTCCTGGGATTTTGGTGATGGATCTGCCCTGACAAACACTGCCAGCCCTACTCACAACTATGCATTAGCCTCAACGTATCAAGTGACCCTAACTTCCAATAGCGCAAATGGTTGTCAGAATTCTCAAACCAAGGGTATAAAAATATATTCTTTGCCGCAACCTGACTTCTCCATTCAGCTCCCTCCCTTTTCCTGCAATAACTCACCAACCCCATTTCAAAATAATACGCCATCCCTGGCTGATAGTAACATCACCGGCTGGTCCTGGAAGTTTGGCGATAGTCAGAACGGCACCTCCAATCAACAATCACCAGCATACACATATACCAGCGCAGGAAGCTTTACGGCATTTTTGACGGCCACTTCAGACGCCGGATGTTCGGGGACTATTTCCAAATCAATTAGCATCTCCACAGCGCCATCCGCAGATTTTAACATGTCATCGGCTTGCGTTAATCAACCAACAAAGTTTACAGATTTGTCAACGGGGGCTGTGACCGCGCGATCCTGGCAAATAGGATCAGCAAGTTTCAGTTCAGCGAACCCAACTTATACCTTTACCACCGCTGGCGACTTCGGAGCCACACTCACCGTCAGCGCGGCCAACGGATGCTCCAATACAAAATCCAAACCATTGACGGTGCCGGTGTCACCAGCCCTTGCGTTTTCAGTATCTAATCCATGTGCAGGAAAGAATGCGGTCTTCACCGATCAAACGATTTCACCAGCTGATGCAGTGGCGGCCTGGAATTGGAACTTTGCCGGGAATTCATTCAGCGGAAATCCTGCTAGCTATAACTTCGCGACCTCTGGAACCAATAACGTCAAGATGACGACATCTCATGCATCAGGGTGTAAGTATACACTTTCAAAGAATATTGTAATAAACCCCACACCCCTTGTCGGATTTACCGCGTCACCGGATCGTGGCGCTGCACCCCTGACCGTCCAGTTTACAAATACGTCGCAGCAAGCCACCACCTTCGGATGGAAATTTTATGATAAAGTTACAACCTCGAGTAGCGGCATTTCTCCCATATACACTTTCACTACCCTTGGTGATTATTCTGCGGAGCTTACTGCCACCAATGTGCAGGGCTGCTCGGACGTCATGACAATGCCCATCAAGGTTCTCGTTCCGTCCATTGATCTCATCATGAAAGATTTTTCACTGTCGAATGATCCAGTAACCGGAAAACTGAAATGTGTGGTCACTATTTTGAACAACAGCAATATCCCCATCAACGAGGCGGAGGTGGCCTTGTTTTTGGCTGATAAGGCTGTAGTGAATGAGACCCTGGCTCTAAAATTGAACCCTGGCGAGTTCGTTTCAGTACACCTTTCCTTTTCAATTTCTCTCAATCAATTTGACTTTAATTTTTTATGTGCTGAGGTATTGAATGAAAAAGACACCCAGACCGACAATAATAAACGCTGTATCAACATGGAAAGCAGCGATTATTTTTTTTGTCCTTACCCAAACCCATCATCAGGCACCTTGCACCTCGATTGGATTACCTTAAAAGTTGGTTCAGCCCGCATCCGAGTGGTTGACGGAATGGGTAGATTAATGTACGAATGGGAGACCAAGTCACAAACCGGATTAAACCAAGCGGTCATTAATCTGGAATTTCTTGCCACGGGATTATATTATGTCACCGTCGAAACGAATGTCGGACGAAAGACAATGAGGTTTTTGCGGCTGTAGGTTATTCAATAGTCACTGGGCAATCTGATTTTGATTGTTGTGAATAGATAGTTCTATGATGCAAAAGTTACATTATTTCTTTCGATCACTTCGAAATCAAGGTCAAGCTGAAATTTGTCCCAATTGTGGTCAGGATGTTTATGCAATAGTAGATCGTAAATATCTAGTGACAAAACTCCTGAAATGCTTGAACTGTAGGTTGAGTTTTCGGTATCCGAGGGACACCAAGGAATTTCTTAATGATTTCTACCAATCAGAGTACAAGGCCAATTACTCAAAGGAAACTTTGAACATTACTGATTTGCCTGCTGATGGAGACCTTATCAAATTAATGGAGACCAATTTTCCGAATAAGAGGAATCATGCGCCATGCATACATGCTTTGTTAAAGACCTATTCTGCTAGAGTGCTCGACTACGGGTGCAGCTGGGGTTATTCCGAGCATCATCTGAAAATGGCAGGATATGATGCCGAAGGATTCGAAATCTCAAGAAGCCGTGCAGAATTTGGTAAGAAAATAAATGTGCCAATTCATTATTTGCACAAAACTGTCAGGAATGACTTGGACCTTATCATAAGCAGCCACACCATTAAATACCTGCCAGTTATTTCGGAGTTTATCAGATTTTCATCCGAAAAATTGAAGACGGATGGGATATTTATGGCGTTTTGCCCAAATGGATCTCCCGAATATAGGAATTGTGAACCAGACATATTTCATGTGAATTGGGGATTTCTCCATCCAAACTACCTGGATATTGAATTTGCGGTAGAGACGTTCAAAAGGAACCCTTATTTAATTTTGACAGGTGATTTGAGTTACGACGTAGACACCCTGTTTGACTGGAATGATTACTCAAACTCATCGGTGAGAAGCGTGAGGGTAAAAAACT
Organism: Cytophagales bacterium; assembly: GCA_025358885.1. Taxonomy (GTDB): domain Bacteria; phylum Bacteroidota; class Bacteroidia; order Cytophagales; family Cyclobacteriaceae; genus ELB16-189. The sequence continues at coordinate 18,826 of JANYHW010000170.1, forward strand.
TTTGATTATTGCAAAACCAAATGTACAGATTCAATAGAAATGGAACTCATTGACTTTCAATCATTACAAGATCGCAGCGATTTGATTGCCGAAAGTTTTCAGAAGGCAACGCCCTTTCACTACACAATGTTTGAAGGATTCTTTACAGGGGATGCTGCTGAATTAATTCACGAAGAATACCCTACGATAAGAGATGGCATGTGGGACGGCACGACCTACATTGATCAAAAAAACAAATTTCAAAAGACCAGCTTTGAACCTGGTTCTGTTTTTGAAAAGGCTTTTGACGAACTCAATTCAGACAAATTCCTTCAATGGCTTCAAAAAATTTCTGGGATAGACCAATTGATGGGTGATCCCGAATTGTTTGGAGGAGGACTCCATCAATCGATCAATGGTGCATTTCTGAATGTTCATGTTGATTATAATATTCACTCCAAGACCAAATTTCACAGAAGATTAAATGTACTCGTCTATATGAATAAGTTCTGGAAGGAGGAATATGAAGGGTTCCTTGAATTGTGGGATCTTTCGAATAACCATAAGAACCTTCTGGCGAAATATGCTCCGTCATATAACCGATGCGTCATATTTGAAACGAATGAGATATCCTTCCATGGACACCCCAAGCCACTCAATACATCAAACGGCATTAGTCGGAAATCTATGGCCACCTATTATTACACGAAAACAAGGCCAGCGAACGAAATCTTCGATAGTCACAATACCAAGTACATCAATACGGAAGGCTCTGTCGGCCAGGTTCGACGCTTTATGGCCGGGGTGAAGGCGTTCGTCGAAAGAATCAAGAAGTGATGGAGACCACGGTAGGACTGCACAAGCCCAGAATTCTTGTTCTTGAAAACGCCGTGGCAGTTACCGGTGGTATCATATCGGTCATTCGGAGTTGTCTTGTGCTAAGGAAGGAGTTTGATTTCATCTTCGTCGTTCCAAGGCAAAGCGCAGCCTCCCCGTATGTAAGGAATCATGGATTTGAAGTTCAGGAGCTTCCTATGCTTGAAATAGGAAAAAATCTAATTTCTTTATTCTTGTACGGGCCAGTGCTGTTATCAAATGTTATCAGGTTTTCTATTCTAATACGAAAAAATAGAATTGAAGTTATCCATGCGAATGATTTTTACAACCTGATTCCCCCGCTTTACAGGCTGTTGTTTGGGAAGGTGCCATACCTCTGCTATGTGCGGTTTATGCCATCCAAATTTCCGTCGGTTCTGGTCAGATTCTGGTGTTTTTGGCATCGTTCACTGGCATCTTGTATTGTTACTGTTTCAAAAGCAGTCCAAAGAGAATTGCCAATGAGTTCAGTCATTATCGGCAACGAACTGCCTTTGGAGGAAATTGATCATGTGCCCAGCAGTTCAAGGATTCTCCTGTATCCGGCCAATTTTATCAGGGGTAAGGGTCAGGAAAATGCAATAAGATCTTTTGTCATGATATCGAACGCATATCCCGAATGGAAATTAAGGTTCGTAGGCAGTGATATGGGTCTACCAAAGAATGCCGAATTCAAAAAGGAGTTAATGGTGATGACATCGGATTTGGGAGTCCAGGATAAGGTTGAATGGTGCGATTTTTCAAATGACATGATGCATGAGTATCTCAATTCGTCTATCGTACTTAATTTTTCCGAGTCAGAGTCTTTTTCGCTGACTTGCCTGGAAGCTTTGTTCTATGGGAGACCTGTTATTGCATCTGATTCTGGCGGACCTTCAGAGATTGTAGATCAAAACGAAAGTGGTTTAATCATACAGTGCGGTAACGTGCTGGCCATGAGTCAGGCACTGGGAGATTTGATGAAAGATCAATTCAGGCGCCAGCAAATGGGAATCCTTGGCAGAAATAGAGTAAGGGACCGATTCAGCGTTCAACAGACTACCTACTTGCTGCGCGAACGATACCGGTCGATTTTGGCAACCTCTTGAAATCGGCCAGTCAATTATAAATCCTGAACATGCGAAAGCAATTATTTCATAAATCACCTGATGAGGAGGTGAGCAGCAGGAATCGGTGGTGAATTTGCAAGATTTTGTTTTGCAATACTTGTTGATCCGGGCTTCTTGTTAACTTTAGCCTAAATAATTTGGATTAGGATGAAAATAAAACTGGATGCCATTGATAGAAAAATATTGGAGCTCCTCCAAACCAACTCCAACATTACCAATGCGCAGCTTGCCCAGGAGATCGGGTTGTCTCCGGCACCAACCCTGGAACGGGTAAAGAAATTGGAAACGGCAGGGGTGATCAGAAGCTATCACGCAATGGTGGATACCGCCAGCGTTGGATTGGGAGTAAGTACATTTGTGATGGCATCGCTGAAGGGTCACAACAAGGAGAATATTACCAAGTTTATTGCTGCCATTGCCGCCATCAAGGAAATCGTGGAGTGTCACCATGTAACGGGACAAGCAGATTTCATTTTGAAAATTGTATGTGCAGATATACCCAGTTATCAGAACCTAATGCTGGAAAAAGTCTCTAACATTGAAGTCGTTGACAATCTTCAATCTATGGTTATCTTATCTACGTTTAAGGACACAAAAATCGTCCCGATCCCAGAGCCATGACCATGGTTAAGAATCTTGTTTTGACCGACGCACAGATCCGGCAAAAAATCCGGCGTGTGGCTTATCAGATTTTTGAAAACAATTTTCATGAAATCGAGATCGTGCTGGCCGGAATCGATGGTCAGGGTTATGGCCTTGCCGAATTGATAGGAAAGGAATTGGGCACCATAGCTTCGCTGAAGGTGACTTTAGCGAAAATAGTGATCGACAAGCAATCTCCACAGAAGAGCGAGGTGCAGGTAGATACCAGTAGTGGAGACCTGGCAAAAAAAGTTATTGTACTTATTGATGACGTGCTGAACACGGGACGAACTCTCGCATATGCCATGAAGCCTTTTTTATCTATTGATGTGAAAAAGATTGAGGTGGCTGTGCTTGTCAACCGGAGCAATCCCCTCTTCCCCATTCAACCAAACTATACAGGTTACGATTTATCTACCACCATGGCCGACCATGTCGAAGTGGTGTTGGGTAAAAAGTCGGCCGTCTACCTACACTAAATATTCTTCATGTCAGTTCACCGGAAACAGGAAGTAAAAAGAATCACGACGCATCAACTCCAGGAAATGAAGAACCGGGGTGAGAAAATTGCCATGCTGACAGCCTATGATTACAGTATGGCCAGAATTATTGATGGTGCCGGGATGGATGTAATCCTTGTAGGCGACTCGGCATCCAACGTAATGGCAGGAAATGAGACCACTTTGCCCATCACCCTTGATCAAATGATCTATCACGCAACATCTGTGGTGAAAGCTGTAAAGCGTGCACTGGTCGTCGTTGATATTCCTTTTGGCTATTATCAGGGAAGTTCCGGAGAGGCCTTGCGCTCCTCCATTCGCATCATGAAGGAGTCTGGCGCTCATGCCGTAAAAATGGAAGGAGGGAGTGAAGTCAAGGATTCCGTGTTAAGAATACTCAGCGCCGGCGTACCGGTTATGGGCCACCTGGGGTTAACCCCTCAGTCAATTTATAAGTTTGGTACTTACTCCGTGCGTGCCCGCGAAGAAGGAGAGGCCAGCAAGCTGCTTGATGATGCCAAACTGCTTGAGGAATGTGGTTGCTTTGGGTTGGTGCTCGAGAAGATTCCGGCGGAACTGGCTAAAAAGGTTTCGCAAAATCTAAAGATTCCCGTCATTGGCATTGGGGCCGGACCTGACGTGGATGGTCAGGTGCTGGTAATGCAGGATATGCTAGGCATTACGAATGAATTCAAACCACGGTTCCTTCGAAGGTATGCCGATCTCCATGGAATGATTACCGGGGCAGTGAATAAATATGTTGGAGATGTGAAGGCCAAATCCTTTCCAAATGAAGAGGAGAAGTATTAACTCCGCTCACTCATTACATACCTTGATTTTTGACTTGTCTTCATCTTCGCCGAACCATACAACGGCATACTTTCCGTAAACACCAACACCAATCCCTTTCCAAATCAACTTCTCCCAACGTCCGGAGTTAATCAGCAGTGGGTTATGTCCTGGACTTTTCTTCCATCCCTCCAAACCTTCGACGGCGGCGGCACCCCCAGAACTCCAATAGGCAATCTCATATCCGGCTCCTGCGTATCCTGATATTTCTTTTGGCTTGTTCCACATGCACTCAGCTTTGGCATGATCAGCCGTATAGCAACAGGCAGTCCAGCTTCCTTTGTCAGACCAACTGTGTGGATTGCAATCCCCCCTGTTTTCGTAGTCGAAATTGGCATCCAGGTCCCGAACATGCGTTTGGGCAACTCTGGTCAGTTTTGATGAAAACGGGAGAGGTTTCAGTTTTTTGCTTTTTCGGTAATCCATGATGAGATCGAATAGCTTCTTTTCCTCCGGGCTCAGGCAAATGTCCTGGGCCGCTCCGGCAATCGTGTGGAGGATCAAGACAACCAAAAAGATCGATTTCATTAAAATGGGTTTATTGGTCTGGGCTAAGTTCTTTCATTCTGCCGTTATTTTCCTAATTTTCGCACCTTAATGGCAGAAATTTGAACCGATAACCTATAAATGAACTAAAATGAGTGAGCAAAAGATCAGCATTCACAACGGTAAACTTACTGTTCCCGACGCCCCTGTTATCCCATTCATAGAAGGTGATGGCACGGGTGTAGATATCTGGCCGGCATCGAAACTTGTTTTTGATACAGCCGTGGAGAAGGCCTATAAGGGAAAGAGAAAAATTCAGTGGAAAGAAGTACTCGCAGGAGAAAAAGCATTTAACGAAACAGGAAGTTGGATGCCTGAGGAGACGCTCACTGCCTTTAAGGAATATCTTGTCGGTATCAAAGGCCCTCTGACGACACCCGTGGGTGGAGGCATTCGCTCACTAAATGTGGCTCTTCGCCAGGATCTTGATTTGTACGCGTGTGTACGCCCTGTTCGTTGGTTCAAAGGAGTTCCTTCACCTGTCAAAGAGCCTCAAAAAACCGACATGGTAATCTTCCGGGAGAACACAGAAGACATCTATGCAGGAATTGAATTTCAACAGGGCAGTGATGAAAATAAAAAGTTTCTAGCTTCCTTCAAGGATTCTTTCCCTAAGCAGTATAAAAAAATCCGGTTTCCAGAGACCTCAGGCATCGGCATCAAACCTGTTTCCATTGAAGGAACCGAGCGGCTCGTACATGCTTCACTGGAATTTGCACTGAAACATAAAAAGCCGAACCTTACCCTCGTCCACAAAGGGAATATTATGAAATTCACAGAAGGTGGATTCCGCGACTGGGGCTATGCCCTGGCAAAACGTGAGTATGGTGCCGTAGATTATAATGGCGGCCCCTGGCAAGTGATTAAGAGGGATGGTCATGAATTGATCATCAAAGACTCCATAGCAGACGCGTTCCTGCAGCAGATCCTGCTTCGTCCGGATGAATACTCTGTGGTGGCTACCTTGAACCTGAATGGCGACTATGTTTCGGATGCTCTTGCAGCAATCGTTGGTGGCATCGGAATTGCCCCGGGTGGAAACATCAATTATAAAACAGGATATGCCATATTCGAAGCAACCCACGGAACAGCGCCGAAATATGCCGGACAGGACAAAGTGAATCCCGGCTCCGTAATTCTTTCAGGCGCCATGATGTTTGAATATATGGGCTGGTTGGAAGTAGCAGAATTGATCTACAAAGGCCTGGAGAAGGCCATTGCCAGCAAGCGAGTCACGTATGACTTCCACCGTCAGATGGAAGGAGCAACACTATTGAAGTGTTCAGAGTTTGGAAAAGAAATAGTTAAGAATATGTAATTCGTAGAATCCATCCAGCAATAAAAACCAGCGCAGCAACGTGCTGGTTTTTATTTATACCCGAGTCACTTTTTCTAGATTATTCCAACATAAGTTAGCAACTTAGGATGTCGGGAAAGCAAGCGAAGGCTGCAATCGCTTGCGGTGCTATAAAACCTGAAACAATTTGATTAGATTTTACCTGCTGCTCTACATCTTGGTTTTAGGCTCCGCCACCGGGTACTCAAAGGAGACTGGGATAGATTCTGTGCTTGTCCTACGCCAACAGGAAGAGCTGTTTCAACTCACGCCGGTTTCGTATCTCC
>JANYHW010000239.1 GCA_025358885.1 Cytophagales bacterium
ATAACCGACACTTAGGTCATATTCAAAAATCACACCCATGCCATTTGTTCCGCCCCCGGAAGTCATTCCGTACAACTTTAAGTTCGCGGCCTGGATGAGTGTTCCGTAGGGATTGGATGCATCACTTGTTGAGAAATTAAAAAGGGTATTGATGGTTGTGCCCCCGGGAATGTACTCGAAAAGAATGCCCTTGTCGTTTGCACCGCCGTCTCCGTAAGAGGTCATGCCATACAGCTTGCCGCCCGCCAATACCAGTCCTCCAGAAGGGTAGGTACCCGTAGCAACCGAAAAATCAAATTTGCTTGTATAGGTAGGGCCTAAGGGATCATATTCAAAAATGATACCCTGATCATTCGCACCTCCGCTTTGGGTCATGCCATATAGCTTTCCAGGAGCCAGCCCGGCCAGCACCAGCGAATTCTGAGGAGATGAACCAGGAAAATCCGTAACAAAATTATGCATGACGGCATAGCCCGTCCCGTCACTGTTGGTCTTATACAGCACCCCTTTGTTGTCCGCCGCACCCGAAGAGGTGGTGCCCCAAAGGTTTTGGGCCCAGGCAGAAGAAATTCCTATGAGAATAAAGGCAACGACAAGGCTTAATCTACGATTCATGGCAAAATATGAGTCAATGTGAAGGTAGGAAGATATCCCATCAAGTCAATCCTCTGACATGGCTGTGGGTAACCCAAAAGGGGCATTTATTCGATCCAAAAAGGCAAAATTAGTTCGAGATGAAAGCCTACTTCAATCCATATTTGTCGATAAGGTATACGAGAGCCGCCATCGACGCTGAACCCAGTTCCAGCTCCCGCTTGTCCACCTTATCAAAGGTGTCTGCCTGGGTATGATGGTAATTGAAGTACCGTTGCGAGTCGGGAAGAAAGCCGATGAGCGCAGTCCCTTGGGGGGCCAATGGACCAATATCCGCGCCACCGCCCTCCTGACTAAAGTCCGTCAAACCATAAGGCTCCAGTAAAGGCTTCCACTGTTGAATCTTCCTTCGCGTGGCGGTGTCGGCGCTGATTGTAAATCCACGCGGGGTAAACCCGCCTCGGTCTGATTCAATCGCCGCAATGTGCTTGTTCTTAGTCTTCATTGCCATCTCGGCGTATTTGGCTCCGCCGCGTCCGCCATTTTCTTCATTCATAAACATGACCGCACGCAACGTCCTTTTCGGCTTGTATCCCATGGACTTCAATATGCGCAACACTTCAATCGACTGCACACATCCAGCGCCGTCATCGTGAGCACCCTGGGCGAGATCCCAGGAGTCAAGGTGTCCGCCAACTACAATGACTTGATCCTTGTATTCGCTACCGCGAAGTTCTCCCACTACATTAAAAGAGGGCGCATCTTCCAATATCTCACAATGAGACTCCATATAGAACTGAACACCCTTGTCTTCTTTCAGGATTTTGCTCAATAGGTCGGCATGCTTGGTACTGATGGCAAGCGCCGGAATTTGTGGAACATTGGGAGCATATCGAAGGCCACCGGTGTGCGGATAATCTTCACTATTGGAGCCCATGGAGCGAACCAACACACCGACTGCGCCATACTTGGCAGCTTCGGAAGCTCCGCTGCCGCGTTGGTTTACGGCACCTCCATAGGCAGCAAACGTATTGATCTGTGCAGGATCCATGGGTCGGTTGAAGAACACTATCCTTCCCTGGACGCCCTTGGTGCCAAGCTGTGCGAGTTCATCAAAATTCTTTACTTCAATGATGCTGGCCACAATCCCTTCAGGACCTGTCCCCACAGATCCACCCAGTGCACATACATTAACCTCGACAGTTCCCATCTTCCTGGAGTTGACAATCCTTCCCGTCTCTTTTTGACCCCGCACCCAATGGGGCACCATCACAGGCTGCAGCCATACCGAATCAAAATCAAAATCCTCCATGGTATGACGACTCCACTCTACGGCGGCCGCTGCGCCAGGTGAACCGCTCAGGCGAGAACCAATTTTGTTGCTTAGGTAGTCCAACATGGAGTAGGATTTTCCTTCCCCCAATGCCTTGTTATAAATCTGCCTGATAGTGGATTCGTCCGTTGTCTGGGAGAAGCAGGTCGATACAAATAGTAGTAACAAAAAAGTATTAAAGATTTTCATTGTCTTGAGGATTGTGTGTTGGAAATCAAACATTGGGTGTCAGGCATTGGTCAGTGCAATCAAAATTAGAGCATTTGTTTCGTTATCAAAAGACACCCATGCTTGGATAAATTTTAGGATGGGTTCTGAGGCTGAGTGTGCAAGGCCCATACGCCAATACCCGATGCCCGGGACCAAGCACTCACTACAAGAACTTTCCCCGGGTTGAAATTGTAATACCCTTTCAAAGGGTTAACTTTCGTATAGAACAAAGCCCCATGCCATTTCTATTTGATTCTTTCGAGGGTTGGAAGCGTTACAGCGAGGAAAAGAAACTGTCTTTGGTTGATGTTGTGCTCGAATACGAGGAAACACAGAAAGGCAGATCAGAGGACCAAATCTGGGAGGGGCTGACTACGGCCTGGAATGTAATGAAAGAGGCTGTCCACACCGGCCTTGAAGAGGACATGACTTCGCGGTCAGGGATGATCAACAACGGGGCTAAGAAAGTTTATCGTTACCCTACTGCTGTGCTCTCGCGGGAATTTCAGCAACTCATTTCGAGGGCTTTGGCAGCAAAAGAAGTGAACTCGTGCATGGGACGCATTGTGGCAGCTCCGACTGCAGGCGCCAGCGGCATCATGCCCGGCGTCTTATTCACGCTCCAGGAAATTCATCACATCGAAGACAGAAAAATTCTCGAAGCCATGCTCCTCGCTGCAGGCATTGCCCTAATCATGGAACAGCGTGCCTCCATATCCGGTGCCGTGGGCGGATGCCAGGCGGAGACGGGTACGGCTGCCGCTATGGGTTCGGGTGCGATCGTCTTTTGCCTCGGGGGAAATACTGACATGATATTTAATGCGGTAGCCATTACGGTGCAATGTATGCTGGGCCTGGTGTGTGATCCGGTAGCTGGTTTGGTTGAGGTGCCTTGTGTGGTGCGCAATGCAAGTGCCGCTGCGATCGCCAACAGCTCAGCGCAAATTGCCCTGGCCGACGTAAGCAGTGTTATCCCGGTGGATGAAGTGATCGGTGCTATGGGAGAGATTGGGGCAAGTATGGAAACGCGTTATAAAGAAACTGCGCTCGGCGGCCTGGCGGCTACACCCACAGCCCTGCGTATATCCAAAAAGGTCCTGATACGGGATATCGAGATGCTCCCGGATGAAGGGGTGAAATAGAGCGGAAGCGAAATACCATCGAAGCTTTTGATCCCATCACGGCTTCACGAACTCAGGCAGTACCTCCCCTCCCACAAAATAAATAATCCCGCTAAAAATCAGCGACCATACTGCCGCACTGACGAACATATAAAAGATTATCTTTTCCCGTTGAGCACCTGATCCCACCGCCAATATTGTACCTCCAATCGGAGTAAGTACAAGTGGCGTAAGGAAGGCAACACCCGCTAATCCGTATTTTTTCCATACGCCGGCGAACCGGCTGTTGCCCGGTGTGAGTGCTTTCGGGTCTCTCCTGAACCTGGTCCATACTTTAGCCTTAAACCATTCACCAAAATAGGTGAAGAGTACCACCATGGTCATCATCCCGGCAACTGTGACCAGCACCGTGGTGACGAAATGCAAGCGCGCGGCAAATCCGAGGGTAGGACCCAAAATAAACTTGAGCATGCTGAACAGGTATACCGGAATGGCTTTCAGAAATTCCTCCACACGACGATTATTTTGGTCCGAAACTCAAGTCCCCCGCATCACCAAGTCCGGGAACGATATAAAATTTCGCGTTTAGTTTTTCATCAATTGCATGAACCCAAAGTGAAGCTGGAATCTTAATATGGTCCTGCAGGTACTGGATGCCTTCCGGCGCGGAGATAACCGAAGCAATGTGAAGGTGGCTCGGCTGACCACGATGGATAATGATATTAACCGCGTCAACCAGCGATCTGCCCGTGGCCAGCATGGTGTCGGCGAGAATAACTGTCTTGCCTGTCAGTGCAGGTGTCGCCATGTAGTCCCTGTGAATATTGATTTCCGAATGCCCCTCCACCCGATAGGACCCGATAAATCCCGTATCAGCCTTGTCAAAAATCTGCTGAAATCCCTCAAGAAACGGAAGGCCAGCTCGGAGAATGGTCAACAACACAATATCAACTGCGGGTACGTCTACGACTTTCCTGCCAAGTGGTGTGTCTACCTCTTCCGGGTGATACACCAGCGTCTTGGATATTTCATAGGCCATCAGTTCACCTAACCGCGAAAGGTTGTTTCTGAATCGAAGCCTGTCTTTTTGAATGCGTGTGTCGCGCAATTCCAGCAGGAATTGATTGGCAATCGAATTGGTCGCGCCCAGGTTATGAATGGTCATGGTTTGTTCCCAAAAAAGAAATTTATAAAGAAGTGTCGTGTGTAAAAAGTCGCCTTAAAAAGAAAATCAGGAATGGGTCTGGATCGCCAACTCGTAAGCCTGCCGGTAGTTCTTGATCAGGTTCTTCCAGTCGAACGCGGAGGAATAGTTTTCCACATTGTTTCTTTGCATGATGCGTTCTCTACGGGATTGGGTAAGAAACCTGTAGAGTGATCCTGCCAATTGCCGTGAACTCCAGTCGAAGGTGCGTTTGCCGCGCTCAATGACGAACATCCCATTCTTTTCGTAATCCGGAAAGTTGCGTGTGAGGTAGTCCCCAAAACCCGAAAGGTCGCTGGTCACGGAGGGCACCCCACTGGCCATACATTCTAGCGGCGTATATCCCCATGGTTCGTAGTAGCTTGGAAATACACCAAGGTGACAACCCCGCACAAATTGACTGTAGTCCATTCCAAACAACGGGTTCGTTGAAGTAATGAAGTCAGGATGGTATACAATCTTCACTTTGTCATCAGGACGGTTCAAAAAATTTCTTTTGCTTAGAAATTGAAGAATGTCATCACCTTCTTCATTTACGAGTTTGTGCGTCACCACCAGTGGCCATTTGTTGGTTTTCCAACTCTGAATTGTGCGGCGATAGCGCAACTTCCAGTAGTCTTCCACAAAATCGTTCAGGTTCGGCAATCGGTTGTCCTGCCGGGTGGTAGAGGCATAAAACAATCCTTTACCGACTTCTTTTTCGATGGCCTCACAGGTCTGACGGATTTCTTCCATGATGGCCCGCGACTGAAGCACTTCAGGTTTGATGCTGTAAAATTCACGCTTTGTCACGAAGAACATGACGACAGTGAGATCCTTCTTTTCAGCCTTTAACTTTTCATTGAGGTGCCAAAGTGCTTCCAAAGTCAAGTCGAAACCTTTGTTCCTAAATTCGTATCGACCTGATGTAAAGAGGTACATTGTTTTATCAAGGTCGAAAGTATAAGACTGGAAGAAGTGGCCCATGACAAACTCATGAATTTCCTTCTTGTACTGTGCATGAAGGTTTTGAAACTCATGCAATGCTTCAAATCGTTCGATGTTCAAACCATTGGGGAGAATAACCTCGGGCTGTCGTTTCAGCAAGTGCTTGCACTCCCTGGCGGTAACATCACTAACTGTAGTGAATACATCACAACTTTGTGCACAATTGAATTCAATGGCCTCCTCGGTCACTACGCCAAATTTCTTTGCTTCCAGGGTATGATTAAAGAACGGCAGGTGTGCATAGAAGAATGGAGAGTTTATCGCCAGGTGACGGCCCAGCTGGGTGGCGTGTGTGGTGAAGATTGTTTTTATCGGCATCTTTTCCCTCTTCATATCCAGGATGGGAAGCCCAGCCATCCATTCATGAAAATGTGCAAGTATTGCCTGGTCTTTCGGTACCAGTTTCACCAACTCATCAAAAAACAATTTTGTGAGATACCCAAAGCCAATGACCTGGTTGATCAAATCGTTTTGGTCCGGCGAACTGACACCGTGGTTTTTCCAAAGCAAGTATTTTATAACACTCAGCGCTTTGGCTTCGATGACATTCGGATTCAGGAGTACCACCCTCGGTTTACCCGTGATCAACCACTCGGCATAGTGAACATCATAGCCCTTCTTACGCAAGTTGGCTGCTGCCTGACCGTATACATCTTCTGCGTCATCAAGTGGTTCCAATTCGGCCTGAATATTCTTGCCGATGTAGGGGCCAATCATGCAAAATTCACCATTGACATGGGCGGCCATTTCAGGGGCCTTGGAGCGGATGACGGTATAGATCCCTCCTACCTGGTTACAAACCTCCCACGCAACTTCAAGTAGAAAGGCCTTAGGAAATTCTTGTGTGCTTTTTGTGCGGGACATATTGCTTAGCGCTAGATAAGTTAATGGTTCCTCAAGTTAACGGTTATTGAAGAGCTGGACCACTTACAGTCTAGCATGAGATTGACGCATGAGATAGCAAATCGAGTCAATATGGCACAAAACAAGCAAAAGAAGCAAAGAATCCCGCCAAAATTGCCTGAATTCAGTGCATGTGTTCATTGGTCAATCTTTTGACTGTTTGAGTCCGGAGGATTCGACCTATATGAACTTTGATAAATTCACAATTAAGTCACAAGAGGCAATGCAAAAGTCGGCCGAAATTGCAACGGCCCACCAACAGCAGGCTATTGAGCCTGGACATCTCCTGAAAGCCATTCTTGAAACTGATGAAAATGTGGTGGACTATCTGATCAAGAAACTTGCGGTCAATCGTGCCATGCTGGAGAAAAATCTTGACCTTACTTTGAAATCTTATCCGAAGATTTCAGGATCACAGCCATACCTTTCCTCCACCACCAATTCCGTTCTTCAGAATGCTGAAAAGGAGCTGCCCCAATTCAAAGACGAATACATTTCCATTGAGCATTTGCTCCTGGCGCTGCTGAGTACAAAAGACCAGGTGTCCACCCTGCTGAAAGATGCAGGATTTTCAAAGCAGGAACTTGTCAAAGCCATCAAAGAACTCCGTGGCAATTCACGCGTTACCGACCAAAATGCAGAATCAAAATACAAGTCATTGGAGCGTTATTCAAAGAACCTGAACGAGATGGCCAAACTCGGAAAGATTGATCCTGTCATTGGACGGGACGAAGAAATCCGTCGCGTGCTCCAGATTCTCGCGCGCCGGACCAAGAACAATCCTATTCTCCTTGGAGAACCGGGTGTGGGCAAGACGGCCATTGTGGAGGGCATGGCCCAGCGGATTGTCAACGGTGATGTGCCGGAGAATCTCAAAGGAAAAATACTTGTTTCACTCGACATGGGTCTGCTGGTAGCAGGCGCCAAGTACAAGGGAGAATTTGAAGAACGGCTTAAGGCAGTCATCAAGGAAGTTACCGATTCCAATGGCCAGATCATTTTGTTCATTGATGAAATCCACACCCTGATCGGCGCAGGTGGAGGTGGCGAGGGAGCCATGGATGCCGCCAACTTATTGAAACCCGCATTGGCGAGGGGTGAGCTACATGCCATCGGCGCAACAACTCTAAAAGAATATCAGAAGTATATTGAAAAAGACAAGGCGCTGGAAAGAAGGTTTCAATCCGTTATCGTCGATGAGCCCACTGTGGAGGATTCCATTTCCATCCTTCGGGGAATTAAGGACAAATATGAACTTCATCATGGCGTGCGCATTAAAGATGACGCAGTAATTGCCGCCGTGGAGTTATCCCACCGCTATATCTCCGACAGGTTTCTGCCGGACAAAGCCATTGACCTGATGGACGAGGCAGCGGCCAAACTGCGCATTGAAATGGATTCACTACCCGCTGAACTTGATGAATTGAACCGCAAGATCATGCAGGTGGAGATTGAGCGTGAGGCTATCCGGCGTGAGAAAGACCGGGATAAAGAAGTCAAACTCAGCAAGGAAATAGCTGAGCTTTCGGAGAAACGCAATGACCTCAAGGCCAAGTGGGAAAGCGAGAAGGAAGTCGTCCACGGTATTCAAAAAGAAAAAGAGTCAATAGACAAATTAAAATTCGAAGCCGACCAGGCTGAAAAAGCAGGGGACTACGGTCGCGTAGCAGAAATCCGTTATGGCAAGATTACCGAAGCAGAGAAACGGGTTAATGTCCTTCAGGCCAAAATGAAAGAAATGCAGGGCAATGGCACGTTGTTAAAAGAAGAAGTTGACAGCGAAGATATTGCCGGGGTTGTTGCGAAGTGGACCGGGATTCCAGTTTCAAAAATGCTACAGAGCGAACGCGAAAAACTACTCTACCTGGAAGACCAACTTACCAAGAGAGTGGCCGGCCAGGAAGAAGCCATCCGTGTACTGTCGGACGCCGTGCGCAGGAGCCGGGCAGGGCTGCAAGACCCCAAGCGACCTATAGGTTCTTTTATCTTCATGGGAACAACCGGCGTTGGGAAAACAGAATTGTCAAAGGCTCTCGCCGAATATCTATTTGATGACGAGAATTCCATGGTACGCATCGACATGAGTGAGTACCAGGAGCGTCACAGTGTAAGTCGTCTGATTGGAGCGCCTCCCGGCTACATAGGATATGATGAAGGTGGTCAACTGACAGAAGCAGTTCGCCGGAAACCTTACTGCGTCATCCTGCTGGATGAAATCGAAAAAGCGCACCCGGATGTATTTAATATTCTCCTCCAGGTACTGGACGATGGGCGGCTCACGGACAACAAAGGACGGGTAGCCAATTTCAAAAACACTATCATTATTATGACCACGAACATCGGAGCACACCTGATCCAGGAGAACTTTGAAAAGATTACCGACAAGAATTATTTCGAGGTAATCGAGGATACCAAAGAGCAGGTGTTGGATTTGCTGAAAAAAACCGTGAGACCGGAGTTTATCAATCGGATCGATGAGATCGTCATGTTCAG
>JANYHW010000030.1 GCA_025358885.1 Cytophagales bacterium
TGTTTGCATTGACCGAACCCGCCCGGTCAAGATGAATCTCGTATGAACCATCGGCATTCAGTGTAATGCAGGATGCGGTCATGGCATCGGTTGATGTTGTGCCTGGATTGACTAGGCACCACTTCCCAACCAACTCCTGCGCCACGCTACCGTCCTGGCCCATGCACCTGATGCATAAGAAAGTGAATTGTAGGAAAAAAAGGCCGGCTTTCATCTGCCCTAAGGTAAGTAAAAGCCACGTCCATAGGCAAAGGGATTGCCGCAAACCATACATGAGCATGGATTATTATGACGATCAGACCAGCAAAAGGAAATAGAATTATCGTAAGCCCAGGATCCTGAAAGGAAGCATGAGGATTGATCCCACAATTTTGAAAACAATTTCAATGGTAAACCCCAGCACCCTGAAAGGAAGCAAGATCAGCCATAGAAGTGGAAGGAGGAAAATCAGCACCAGGGCCAGCGGCCAGCACATCACCAGTAATAAACACCAAAGTATTATGCCAATGAAAGCCTTCATTTGGATACTATTTTCATCCATGTTGCAAATGGCTTACCATAACTTCAATCTATTGACAAAGAGCTAGTTATGGCACATTCGTCCCAGCAAAGTATCCGCATTTGTACACACGGTGTACAAATCTGTACAGGATGCTCAAGGCCGGGTCATGGGGTACCCGAATGAAACGGTCGGCTGATGATTGTTATTTCTTTGTATCGAAGATCCTGAACCCTGATAGTTTCTTCACCGCCTTAAAAACTGTCAGCCAGAATACGTGATATATTGATTTTTAAGACTGAGAATACCTATCTTCTAAAGTAAGGGAGGCAAAAACAATTACTTTTGGGTGATCGTCAACAAATAGAAATAGGCGGGTGAAAAATAAATGAAAACTGGTCTTTCAATTTCAATCATTATTGCCCTCGCACTCCTGAATCCTATTCCTTCAACCGCTCAAGAAGGGCCTGCCAGGCCACTGGAGATTTCTGTATTGGCCAAGACAGATTTTTTTAAATGGCGCGAATATTCAGATGACACTAAGGATCTACTGGTGGAAGACCTTGGGAACCTTTGGGGTGCAGGCTTGCGCGCTACTTATTCACTTGGCAGTCATTGGCAGTTCTATGCAGATGGAGATTACTTTGCCGGCAACGTTACCTATAAAGGATATATTATTAACCAAGGAAAGGCTCAACCCTATACTCAAACTAACGGATACAAAGGGTGGGAGGGATCTGCCAAGGTCAGATATAACATTGGCCTTTCCAACAAGCTAATCATTCAGCCCACGGCAGGTATGGCTGCCCGCCAATGGAAGCGCGACCTTATTACCTACGGCCAATTCACAAGTCTGTTAACGTACAACGAGGAATACTTCCTTCTCTCACCCCAGGTCGGTCTCGATTGTAAATACTCATTCAATGCCCGATGGTCCGTCTCCATATCAATGAACTTGTCCTACCCATTGATCAGCAATGAGAAATTAATCTTCAATGATCCGGCAGGGCTGACAGCCGCATTTCAGCAGGCGGCGGTTCAAAACCCAAGTCTTCAATCCGCCGCCTCTTACGATTGGACACACGTATCGGTGGACCATGGCAAGAATATTAACCAAATGGGGGAGGCCCTGGTGAGGTTCAAACAATACAGCTGCTTCATTAGATATCAAAAGTACACCCTCGGCAAGTCTTCCAACGGCGGAACGGACGGCGTTTCAATTTATCAGCCCAATTCGACGAACGATATCCTGAGCGTTGGATTGATTTATGCGCTCATTCGTTAGGCTTTGTCCAAGTTCACGATTGATCATCCTAGTACATAGTACTAGGGCAAGAGTTCCTCCAAACTTCTTCGGACTTTTCGAATTTATCATTAGCTTTGAGAGATTACACTGCTAAATGAATTCACTGTCAGGGCTTCTCCAATCAAAATACCATCTCAGTCTCTGGTTTTGTTTTGTATTATTTGGCGCCGCGGCACAAGTTGATCAACCAAATAGTGCGGACACCCTCGACACATTTGACATCAAGGATGGGAGCTTTTTACTCCCTCAGCCTTTACCCAAGGGTAAGTATCAGCATGCTATGGCTATCTTTTATGTCATCGTTCCCAAAGCATGGTCATTGGACAACATCAATGCCCCCATGTTTAATTACTCCGCGAAATATACCCTTCCTTGGGGCTTTAATATACAAGGCAGTGTTTCGACCTTATTTGTTTCGAACAGAATAAACCTTGGCCCCTTTTGGAATTATTCCAAGGACAATTTCCACTTTGGTGTTGGGTATCAGGTAGCATTCAACTATGGCGTTCTGAAGGAATTTGGATTTAACACGGTACTAACCGGTTGGGAGCAGCAGCCTTCAGTCACGGTCGGTTACAGTTTCAAGAAATCGGCCATCATCGTTCGGGGTGACCTCTACTACTCGTCCGTCTTTTATCTGAGTGAAGGTGGAAATGTAATCACATTCGCCAATGGCGGACTAAACGGATACAGCATTACCCCTGCGCTGGAGCAACGGCTGTGGAAAAACCGGGTGATGTCATTCGGAATTAAGATGAATTTTATACGGTATCACATCCTGGCATGGCCTGCCTTTCCGGTGAATACATACCGATATTTCGTTCCCGAATTTCAAATTGGCCTAAAGTTCTAAATGCAAATGAAGCTTAAGTTTCTTAGTTACGTATTGATATTTGGCGTGGCATGGGTGTTGTCTTGCTCATCCATTGATATCACACCAAATCCAATCAACGCAGATACCAATCTCAACAATACTGTCACCATTCCGAGTCTTGTGATGGAAAATATGGAGGGCATTTACAAACTCACCGATGGAAATGGATCATTGGGCTCGCAATTCGTGTGTAAGGTATCGCGGTATAGAGTATCCTTCTTCAGTGATAAGGACGGAATCATGATCATATTAAAGTATGGCAGGAATCCAGTTGACAACTCCATTCAATTCTCGGGATTCTGGAGATATTCTCAGACTTCCGAGCAGGGCCTTATTAATCTTTCTGTTGCCAGTGGCGATGGTGCCTCCGACCTTATTCAAAATGGCAACGCCACCAAGTTAAAAATACAAGGGATATTTGGTGGGGCAAAGCCCATCACGATTTCATACAGCAAGCCATTTTCTATATATACACAGACCAACGAATTCATAATCTTCGGCCATCACGGAATCCAAACCGCATCCAATCCTCCCTACACAGAGAACTCCCTGAAGGCAGCCTTCCATGCGCAGGAATATGGTCTTACCGGAATAGAATACGATGTGAGGCTCACCAGGGACAACGTCCCTATTTGCATCCACGATCCGGGAGTCAATATCCGGTTAACAAAGAAAGGCCCCCTGGCTGGTAATTTTGATCAGTATAACTTCCAGTTGCTTCGTAATAATATTGAATTGATCGATGGTCAAAAGATACCTTCTGTCGAGGAAGTGTTGAAAGTGGTCGTCGATTCCACTTATCTAAAATTTGTTTGGCTCGATATTAAGGGGAACCCAGGTGTATTCGGATACCTTGAACCTGTAGTGAGGGCCGCCATCGCGAGCGCCGCTGCCCAGGGTAGGGTACTTACTATCTTTGCAGGCCTCCCATCAGACGACGTAATATCAGAGCTCAAAGCACAACCAAGCTATTCCTCCCTTCCGCTGCTTTGCGAATTGAGCATTGATTGCGCCATTGAAAACAATGCACAATTCTTTGGACCTCGATACTCAGAAGGATTGCTGCTCGATGAGGTAGATCGGGCACATGCCAATGGAATCAAGGTAATTAGCTGGACCCTGAACGATAAGAATATCATTCACAACTATATGCATAATGGACGATTTGATGGGTTCATTACCGATTATCCTGCCTTCGTAGTCTATGACTACTATACAATGAACTAATGATGAAAGTGAATTTTTATATAACAAAGTATAGAAGTCTTCTTGGCGCACTGATCGCAATAGGAATTTTCTGTTTGTCATCTCCTGCTATCGCCCAAAGTGATAAGACCAATAAATCAAAACGACATTGGACTGTGTACGGCGGTATCGGACCAAATTATTATTTCAATAACCTGGTGTTGCTCAAGAATGAGGTAAACGAACTGAATTACTCATTTGTAGGCAGGATCATGTGGGAACCAGAGCACTTATTGAGTATAGGATTTGAAACTGGATACTATCGATTGTATTCAATGAATTTAACCACTCCGGTCAATACCAAAATCAAGAACAGCGCGATCCCGATTCAATTTGTAATTTCAATGAAGTTCCTTAAGTCTTTTTATGGGAATTTTGCCATAGGCCGCTCCATCCTTATCAATGACATTACTACCAGCGGGACTGGCGACTATGATGCTACTACTCTTTCACTGGCCGATTTCAGCACCACAATAGGGTATAGGCGTAAACTAAATGAGAGGTTTTCGCTTGGCCTGGAATCCAAATTCTATTGGGCATCAAAAGCCGATGACAAGAATGTCGCTCTTCTGTTCATGGCAGGTTATCGACTCCATTAATGCCAGGTTTCGGATAACAAGGTGCTTTTGTGGTCACAACTAGTTGATTTACACAAGCTTACTCTCAATTATCTAACATTAGAATTCAAGTAAGACTTGTAGATTGTGAGGCTGAGGGAATTGTGCCATAGCTCCAGTAAGCACGGAGTGGCCGCATGGATTAGATTAAATCAATTCTATTCTATATCTTTGCACAGCATTTTAAGTAATAGTGATTTCAACCCGCCGGATAGGTCTGTTGTCTACCACCTTCCTTAATACGATAATCATCTGATTGAAACCCTGGAGTTGTTACCAGTATTTATCCGATAAAGTCATTGTAAATGCAATTTGTAAAGAGTTTTCTTAATTAATTAATAATAAATAATACAATGCAAGGAACAGTTAAGTTTTTCAATGATGCCAAAGGATTTGGTTTCATTAAGCCCTCGGATTCAGGTGAAGACATCTTTGTCCATTCTTCAGGTTTAATCGACGAGATTCGTGAAAACGATCAAGTTGAGTACGAAGTTGAACGCGGCAAAA
Organism: Cytophagales bacterium; assembly: GCA_025358885.1. Classification (GTDB taxonomy): domain Bacteria; phylum Bacteroidota; class Bacteroidia; order Cytophagales; family Cyclobacteriaceae; genus ELB16-189. Next base: position 5,049 of record JANYHW010000030.1, read on the forward strand.
AAGGTATGAACGCAGTAAAAGTTAAAGTGGTGAACTAAGAAGTTCTCATTCCGCTTTACTATGAATACTTAATGAAAAGACCACCCTCGGGTGGTCTTTTGTTTTGTTGCCATTTTGGGGGATCTTCCTCCAAATAAACTAGGGCTTCTCCAGATTATAAATACTGGTGATCTGATCGGCCGTAAGAATGGACTTGTAAATCCTGATCTCATCGAGCGCCCCGCTAAGAAATCCCCCATCAGACACATAGTGCGGATCTGCGGCATTATAAGAATAGAGACTTGAAGGCAAGTCCTGGCCGAACACAAGATTTGTTCCCGGTGATAACTGAATAATATTTCCGGGTATGGCGAGGTCGTAGTCCTGCACACCATTCACATAAAAGGTCATATGGCCTCGACCAAAGGTGACCACCAGGTGCACCCAGTTGCCCTGCGCAATCTGAGCCGAATTACTACCCACCACAGGAACGCCAGGGTTTTCTGCCGTACTCAATTCCAGATTAACTTTCTGTGTATCCATGAAGTTCAGGTGGTAGCCATACTTCCGGTTCATGGAGACCAGATATTGGTTGTTGAAGACAGGATCATATACATCAATTTTCACCCACAAGGCAATGGATATCACCGAAGGATTCAATGACGCACTGTAAGGAATCTCAATATTTGCTCCTTTATTAAAATGCAGGGCCCTATTATCCACGCCATAGCGATCCAGCGCTATAGAAGGAACTCCTCCTCCCCAATATGAGTGACCAGCCTTAAGCACCCCATCATTCTTGCTTAAGGAATAATCATGGGCAGTGACTCCAGCCAGGGCAACGGCTATCTGGTCGAAAGTCCATTGGCCCACAAGATTTTGAGGATCAATTTCCACGATGACCTGAGCCTTATAAGCGGCAACCGCTGCATCCAGATCTTTTGTCGCGTTGTCAAGGTCTGCCTGGGTCGAGGTCTTGCTGGCATATACCGTCTGCGCCAGGGTAACAGCTTCTATTAGTATCGCACGCGAGCCTCTGGCATAATTTCCAGCCGCGGCACCTTCATAAGTATTGATGACTACCTTAGTCGCAGCACTGATGGATTTACTCAGGTCAGTTTTCGTGACCGGGCCAAGAATGACATCTGTTGTTGAGCATGAATTGAGCAGACCAAGATAGAATAATGCAAGGCAAAATAAGTAAAAGATTCCCAGCGCTTCCCTCCGTTTTGATTTTCCCATACCTCATTAAAAGTTCGTGACTAAGAAGTTCAATTAACGGCGCGAAGCTACTTCAGATTGCTGAATTTAGAAAGATTATCTTGGCAGGGACGCCCATTACACCGCACGATGCGGGAGAACCGAGGGAGTGGGATGGCTGCTGAAGGAGATTCACCTTCATGGCTATCTCCCGAAATCATCCTGAAGGCGTACAATATCTGATTCATCTGATGGATTCCTGGCATCTGTGTGCTGCCATATTTCGGCAACAATTCCCCAGGTGTCAAGACCCACAAGGCGATGTCGCTCACCTTGAGCGAGTTGAACTGTTTCGCCGGCAACAAATACTGAACTTCCAGTTTCCTGATCGGTCAGGCTCCTCACCACCTTAACCGGGCCGGAAACAACTCTCCAGATTTCAGCCCTGTGATGATGATATTGCCAGGAAAGACGGGTGTGAGGCTGTACCACCAGCACCTTTGGACTTAACTTACCGCTGATGCGCAATGCATTAATGTCAATTCCTGGAAAAAAGAGTTTGCCAAACGCATCTGCCTGTTGCTCCACGATAACGAAAAAACCACCCCAGGGCTTTGAGAAGTCTTTGCTTGAAACAGTCAGCCCGTATTGTCGTAAATAGTCGTCGACTGAAGTCAACACTCCTGACTTATCACTAGTCTTAAGTTCAAATTTCATTACCAGATGCTTTCTGTCTTACTTTTCTTACTGACAAAGAACCAAAAAATTTTCACTTGGTCTCATCTAATATGCAATTCGATTTACAGAGTTTCAAACGGTTGTAATACTGTGTCAGTGGATTGTTTGTCTGGCAATGGCAGGAACAAGGTGGCTAAGCAAATCCAGTAGCACATGAGTCATCCTGGATTAAGACTTTTTAGGGAAAATTATTTGCCCACCGCGGTTGCAATGATGGGGTAGAAAAGGATACTTTTATCAATACATGGATGATTCTAACCTGATTCAGTATGCGCCAATCGCGATTATGTTCGCTTTGGCAGCCGGATTTGTAGCCATCACCATGCTGGCCACCCACTTACTGGGTCCTAAAAGAAAAACAATCACAAAATTGGAATCCTTTGAATGTGGCATTGAATCACAGGGTAACGCACGTGTGCCATTCAATATCAAGTATTTCCTCGTGGCTATTTTATTCGTCCTGTTTGATGTGGAGGTCATATTTATGTATCCCTGGGCGGTAAACTTTGCTGAACTGGGTATTGCCGGATTTGTCGAAATGGTGCTTTTCGTTATCACCATGCTGGTGGGTTTCTTTTACATTATTAAAAAGGGTGCGCTGACATGGGAATAAATCTCAAGGTAGTTGGAAATGGAAACAGGTAAAATCATACTGGCGGATAAGCCAGATGGTCTTGAAGGAGCTGGCTTCTTTGCTACACAACTCGAAAAGGTGGTTGGGCTGGCAAGAAAAAATTCAATCTGGCCACTGCCTTTCGCGACGTCATGCTGTGGTATCGAGTTTATGGCCACCATGGGCGCTCACTATGACCTTGCCCGTTTTGGTTCTGAACGTCTGAGTTTCTCTCCCCGCCAGGCCGACTTGCTCATGGTTATGGGGACAATTGCCAAGAAAATGGGACCCGTGCTTCGCCAGGTTTACGAACAAATGGCCGAACCTCGCTGGGTTCTTTCTGTTGGGGCCTGTGCTTCAAGTGGCGGCATTTTTGATACCTACAGTGTTTTGCAGGGAATTGACAGAATAATACCTGTGGACGTGTATGTTCCCGGCTGCCCTCCGCGTCCTGAACAAATTATTGACGGGGTTATCAAGATTCAACGCCTGGTTGAGACAGAATCGCTGCGCAGGAGAGATTCACCAGAATACAAGGCCATGCTGAACCACTATAATATTGAGTAAATGACAGAAGGACTTGATAAAATAGTATCCATCGTAAAGGAGAAATTCGAATTCGATCTTCTTCGAAGTGAAGTGCTTGTTGATTTTCCAACGATCGTGGTGAAGAATGAAAGGGTTGTGGAGATCATCAGCTATCTCTATGACCATCCAGAAGCAAAGTTCCAATTTCTAACGACACTCTGTGGCATTCACCTTCCGGAAGTAAACCAGATTGTCGTGATGTACCAATTGCATAACCTGATTACCAATCAACGTTTGCGCATTAAGACCTTTTTGCCCGTGGATAACCCTGTGATACCGACATTGACAACTGTATTCCCCTCCGCCAACTGGATGGAAAGGGAAACCTATGATTTCTATGGTGTTGTTTTTCAAGGGCACCCTAACCTCAAACGTATCCTCAATGTGGACGATATGATCATCTTCCCCATGCGCAAGGAATACCCCCTGGAAGACCAGGTGCGGGAAGATAAGAATGATGCCATGTTTGGACGATGACGACCATGGAAGAAAAAGCAATTGTAAGCGATCAATACTATAAGGCGGAGGAAAAACAATACTCTTACCTTAACCTGGGTCCCACACATCCAGCCACACACGGAATCTTTCAAAACGTCTTGAAGATGGATGGTGAGGTCATTGTCGATGCAACCCCAACCATCGGATATATTCACCGCGCATTTGAAAAACTTGCTGAACGACGACCATTCTATCAGATTACACCCATCACCGACAGGCTGAACTACTGTTCCGCACCGATCAACAATATCGGGTGGCACATGACGGTCGAGAAATTGCTGGGAATTGAAATTCCCAAACGCGTCCACTACCTGCGCGTGATAATCATGGAACTCGCACGTATCACCGATCACCTGATTTGCAATGCCGTCATCGGAGTTGATACGGGTGCGCTCACTGGCTTCGTATACCTGTTTCAGCATCGCGAACTGGTGTACGAAATATATGAAGAGATTTGCGGGGCAAGGCTGACGTCAAACATCGGACGCATAGGTGGATTTGAACGCGACTTCAGCCCCAAGGCATGGGAAAAGATTGATAAGTTCCTGAAAGAGTTTCCAGGTGTACTCAAAGAATTTGAGAACCTGCTTGTCCGCAACAGAATATTCATGGACCGCTCAATTGGTGTGGGAGGGATCAGCGAGGAAAAAGCGTTGGGATATAGTTTCACTGGCCCCAACCTTCGTGCTGCCGGTGTCGACTATGATGTGAGAGTAGCCATACCTTATTCATCCTATGAAGATTTCGAGTTCATCATTCCTGTTGGTCAAAACGGTGACGTCTATGATCGCTTCATGGTGCGACAAGAGGAAATGTGGCAAAGCCTAAGCATTATCCGGCAGGCAATTGAAAAATTGCCGGATGGTCCATTTCATGCGGACGTTCCCGATTTCTACCTTCCTCCCAAGGAAGAGGTCTATCACAATATGGAAGCCCTTATCTATCACTTCAAGATTGTGATGGGTGAGACTGATGTACCTAAGGGCGAGGTGTATCACAGCGTTGAAGGGGGCAACGGAGAGCTTGGTTTTTACCTGATCAGCGATGGAGGAAGAACACCCTTCCGACTTCACTTCAGAAGGCCGTGTTTTATTTACTATCAGGCATATCCTGAGATGATCAAAGGTTCCATGCTGTCGGATGCCATATTGACCTTAAGCAGCATGAATGTTATCGCTGGTGAGTTGGATGCATAGATAAAATTTGAATAACTATTGACGCACTGATGTCTGAAGTAAGGTTTTCCAATGATACCCTGACGCTGGTGAGCAAACTCATCGGCCGATACCCCGAGGGTAGGCAAAAATCCGCCTTGCTTCCCTTGCTGCATATTGCGCAGTCTGAATTTGAGGGGTGGCTCAGTGTTCCCACCATGGATTATGTAGCCTCGTTGTTGAAAATACAGCCCATTGAAGTCTATGAAGTAGCATCGTTCTACTCTATGTTCAACTTAAAGCCGGTAGGCAGGTGCCTGCTTGAAGTCTGCCAGACTGGTCCATGCTGGTTGAGGGGCTCCGATGACATTGTAATTCACCTGGAGAAAAAACTGGGTATCAAAGTAGGAGAGACCACTGCCGACGGCATGTTTACCCTAAAGACGGTAGAGTGCCTTGGTTCCTGTGATACCGCACCCATGCTTCAATGCGGCGCCGCCTATTATGAAAACCTTACTACCGAGAGCGTCGATGCGCTGCTGGTGAAATTGAATGCAGACGGCGAGAGAAGCTCCTATATGAAATGATCAATATCAAACAGAATGGGTAAGCAATTCTTGTTGGGAAATATCAAGGTACCGGGCATTCACACCTACGATGTCTATCGGAAGCATGGTGGCTACAATGCTGCTGAGAAAGCTCTCAAGACACAGACCCGGGATCAGGTAATTGAAGAAGTTAAATTCTCAGGCCTTCGCGGAAGAGGTGGAGCAGGCTTTCCATCAGGGATGAAATGGAGCTTTCTTGATCAAAAATCGGACAAGCCGCGATATCTCGTGTGCAATGCAGATGAAAGTGAACCAGGCACCTTCAAAGACAGGTTTCTGATGGAGAAATTACCGCACCTGCTCATCGAAGGCATGATCATCTCAAGCTATGCACTTGGCGCGAAGACATCTTATATTTATATCAGAGGCGAATACATGTATGTACTCCGTATCCTGGAGAAGGCCATCCTGGAAGCGTACGCAGCGGGATTCCTGGGCAAGAATATTCTTGGAACGGATTTTTCTCTGGACCTGTATGTTCACCCGGGTGCCGGGGCATATATCTGTGGTGAGGAGACAGCGCTTCTCGAATCACTCGAAGGGAAGCGTGGACTCCCAAGGCTAAAACCGCCGTTCCCTGCGATTGCGGGTTTGTATGCTTGCCCCACTGTGGTCAACAATGTGGAGACCATTGCATCTGTTCCCTGCATCGTGAACATCAGCGCCGACCTGTACAATGACATTGGCATAGGCAAAAGCACAGGCACAAAATTGATTTCGGCCAGCGGTCATATCAACAAACCTGGTGTTTATGAAATAGAACTCGGACTGCCCGTGGAAGAGTTTATATACTCCGATGAGTATTGCGGAGGCATCTGGAAAGGGAGGAGTCTGAAGGCTGTGGTGGCGGGTGGATCATCCGTTCCGATTCTCCCTGCCAACCTGATATTGAAGACGGCCAAAGGAGAGCCTCGCCTAATGACATATGAATCGCTTTCTGACGGAGGATTTGTAAGTGGCAGCATGCTGGGATCCGGTGGATTTATTGTAATGGACGAAACAACATGCATTGTGCGCAATCTGTGGACGTTCGCGCGGTTCTATCATCACGAATCATGCGGACAATGCAGTCCTTGTCGGGAAGGCACAGGATGGATGGAGAAAGTATTGCATCGCATTGAGCATGGTCATGGTCACATGAGCGATGTTGACTTGCTTGTCGACATCGCCAAGAAGATCGAAGGGAACACCATATGTCCACTGGGCGATGCTGCCGCGTGGCCCGTGGCTAGCGCCATAAGGCATTTTCGTGAAGAATTTGAATACCACGTGAAGTATCCCGAAAAGGTAAAAGACCCAAAACATTTTGAAAAGGAACCGTTTGTTTCTGAAAAATTGGAGCGAGCAGTGCATTGAACTTAAGAAATAAGAATTAGGAATTCGCCAATGGCCAAAGTAACGATCGATGGAATAGAGATAGAGGTTCAGGATGGTACTACCATTCTGAATGCTGCCCGTCAAATTGGAGGCGATTCAGTTCCGCCGGCCATGTGCTATTATTCTTCGTTGAAAGACAGCGGTGGAAAATGCAGGGTATGCCTTGTGAAGGTTGCCCAAGGCTCTGCCAAGGACCCGAGGCCCATGCCAAAGCTTATGGCGTCATGCCGCACTCCGGTCATGGATGGAATGGTTGTACAAAGCATCACCTCGCCTGAAGTGCTTGAGGCGCGGAAAAGTGTGGTGGAATTCTTACTCATCAACCATCCCCTGGATTGCCCTATCTGCGACCAGGCAGGAGAATGTGATCTTCAGAATCTCGCCTACAAGCATGGCGTCGGGCAGACCAGGTATGAGGAAGAGAAGCGAACCTTCGAAAAAATTGATATCGGCGACAAGATAAAACTGCACATGACCCGTTGCATCCTTTGCTACCGGTGCACATTTGTAGCGAACCAAATTACCGATAACAGGGTGCATGGAATTATTGGACGTGGCGACGCCTCGGAAATAAGCACTTATATTCAGAAGGCAGTTGATAACGACTTCTCCGGCAACATGATCGACGTTTGCCCGGTAGGAGCCCTTACCGATAAAACATTCCGGTTCAAGAGCCGAGTGTGGTTTACCAATCCCCTGGATGCCCACCGCGATTGCAAGAAGTGTTCAGGAAAGGTGGTACTTTGGACGAAAGGTGAGGAAGTCCTGCGTGTTTCGGCACGGACCGATCAATACAATGAAGTGAAAGAGTTTATTTGCAACGAGTGCAGGTTTGATCATAAGATCAAGTCCGACTGGATCATTGAGGGGCCAAGACACATCGACCGTCATTCGGTGATTGCACAAAACCATTATGAAAAGTCTGACCTCCAAAAGCTCAAGAAGGAAATCGACAGGCAGATTGAATTTGAGAAAGGAAAATTGCTGTCACCAAACAACCCCGGATGATTTCATTCTTGCTCTATAAAGGAATTGTCATTGGAGTGATCTTCACGATTACGCTACTGATCGCTGCATACTCTACGTATGCAGAACGGAAGGTGGCAGCGTTCATGCAAGATAGAATAGGGCCTGACCGTGCAGGACCATTCGGAATTCTTCAGCCCCTTGCCGATGGACTAAAATTCATCATGAAGGAAGAGATCATTCCAAATGTTTCCAACAAGCTGCTGTTCATACTCGGTCCCTGCATTGGGATGCTTACCGCCCTCATGGCCGGGGTAATAATTCCATGGGGAAACACACTTATTGTTAATGGGAATGAGTATTCCCTTCAGATTGCTGATCTGAACATAGGCATCTTATATGTTTTTGGAGTCGTATCCATTGGCGTGTATGGAATTATGATCGGTGGCTGGGCCTCGAACAATAAATTCTCGCTACTTGGTGCTATCCGTGCTTCAGCCCAAATGATCAGCTATGAGATTGCCATGGGATTATCCATCATTGCACTCATCATCATGACAGGCACCCTGAGTCTTGGCGAGATCGATGTCCTGCAGGCAGGAGGGGCCGGGAATGACTGGAATTTTTGGAACGTTGTTTATCAACCCCTGGGCTTTGTCATCTTTCTCATTTGCGCTTTCGCGGAATGCAACCGGACACCCTTTGATTTGCCCGAATGCGAAACAGAATTGGTGGGAGGATACCATACCGAGTACAGTAGCATGAAGCTTGGCTTCTACCTGTTTGCAGAGTATATCAATATGTTCATTTCCTCGGCAGTAATATCCACGCTTTACTTCGGAGGATACAATTTTCCATTCATGAACAACCTGGGACTTGACCATAACACGATAACGGTGTTGGGTACCATCGCGCTGTTCGCTAAGATTTTCTTTTTCATTTTCTTTTTTATGTGGATCAGGTGGACGGTACCCAGGTTCCGGTATGACCAGCTCATGAACCTCGGCTGGAAAATGCTGATACCGCTGGCCGTCGCCAATATATTCGTTACAGGACTGGTGCTCATTTTAACAAGGGGATAGCAATTCATACAAGATGTTAACCGACCGATCGAAAGTTGTAGTGAAGAAAGAAATGACTCTCACCGAGCGGTTGTACCTGCCTGCCATTGTGGGTGGAATCCTCATTACCATCAGGCATTTTTTTCGAAAAAGTGCAACTATCCGTTATCCGGAGAAAAAACGAGAAATCAGTGATATCTGGAGAGGTCAACATGTTTTGAAACGCGATGATGAAGGAGCGGAGCGGTGCACGGCCTGCGGATTGTGTGCTGTAGCCTGTCCCGCAGAAGCCATCACCATGGTGGCAGCTGAAAGAAAGCCAGGGGAAGAGAAATTGTACCGGGAAGAGAAGTATGCATCGACCTATGAAATCAACATGCTTCGCTGCATCTTCTGCGGACTTTGCGAAGAAGCGTGTCCCAAGGAAGCAATCTTCCTCACAGACAGGATTATCGAAACCGATTACACCAGGAAGGGTTTCGTTTTTGGAAAAGATAAACTTGTAGAGCCTGTTGCTGAACGGGTTGATGTGACCAAGAGACAGACTAAAGACGTGCTGGACTTCAAGAAACACAAAGAGTATAGTCATAACAAATAATTACTATTCGCGTGACCCTCAACTTGTTCTACTTTCTTTCTTTCGTCGCGATCTTCTCAGCCTTACTGGTTGTGTTTTCCAGGAATCCCGTGTATAGCGTTTTGTACCTCATCATAACATTCTTTGCCATCGCCGGACATTATATCTTGCTGAACGCACAATTTCTGGCGGCAGTCCATGTCATTGTCTATGCAGGTGCGATTATGGTGCTTTTCCTCTATGTCATCATGCTGTTGAACCTGAACACGGAAACCGAGCCGCACAAGAGTAGTGTGCTGAAGATTGCAGCCACGATTTGCGCCGGACTACTCATGATCGTGCTGGTGGGATCATTCAAAGGGGCCGATGTCTTGGTCCAGCGTTCAGTCGAAGGTGCGCCCGTGGGACTGGTCAAGAACCTGGGAATAGTATTGTTCAAGGATTTTCTGTTCCCTTTCGAGATGGCCTCGGTATTGTTACTGGCCGCGATGGTTGGAGCAGTCATGCTGGGTAAATCAGAAGCCAGAACAGAACCAACAAATTCCAAGGTGCCATGATCCCCATTGACTATTACCTCTGGCTTAGTGCGGTTCTCTTCAGCATCGGTGTTCTTGGTGTCTTGTACCGCAGAAATGCGATTATCATCTTCATGTGTATCGAACTTATGCTCAATGCCGTGAACCTGCTCATGGTGGCTTTCTCAAATTACCTGAATGACGCGGCAGGACAGGTGTTTGTATTCTTCATCATGGCTGTAGCAGCTGCCGAAGTTGCTGTAGGTCTAGCCATTCTAATCATGATGTACAGAAATACCCGCACCACGGATATCAATGTATTGAACCGACTCAAATGGTAAGCAACGACCTCCTGACGATATTGATCCCACTCTTACCCTTGCTGGGCTTCATCAGCATTGGGCTTCTTGGCAAGCCTCTTTCCAACCGTGCAGCAACTTACCTCGCCTGCGGATCCGTATTGGTCTCATTTGTTATTTCCTTCATTCTTTTCATCCAACTGCTTCAGGGTGCCTCTCGGATTGAAGTAACGGTTTTCAACTGGATCCATGCAGGCAACTTTAATGCAAGTATCGGATTTCTTGTTGATCCGCTCTCTTCGATTATGCTCTTGATCATCACCGGTGTTGGTTTCCTCATACATGTATATTCTGTGGGCTACATGCATGATGATGCAGGCTATAACCGGTTCTTCTCTTACCTTAACCTCTTCATTTTCTTCATGCTCATGCTTGTCATGGGTGCCAACTATCTGGTCATGTTTGTAGGTTGGGAAGGTGTAGGATTGTGTTCCTACCTTCTCATTGGCTTTTGGTTCAAAAATCAGGAGTACAACAAGGCGGCAAACAAGGCCTTCATCATGAACCGCATTGGTGATCTTGGCTTGTTGTTGGGTGTCATTCTGATTTTCATTAACCTGGGAAGCCTTGACTACGCTGAAGTATTTCCTAAACTAGCTTCCCTCGACTCTGGACTGCTCACGCTGATTGCTGTCTTGCTATTCGTGGGGGCAATGGGCAAAAGCGCCCAGATCCCCTTGTTCACGTGGTTGCCAGATGCTATGGCAGGTCCCACACCTGTCTCTGCTTTGATCCATGCTGCGACCATGGTGACCGCTGGCGTTTACATGGTTGCACGTAATAATCTTCTTTATTCCATGTCCCCTGTTGCTATGGAGTTGGTCCTGGTGATTGGCCTCGTTACTGCCCTCTTCGCTGCAAGCATTGCGTTGACACAGAACGACATTAAGAAAGTCCTGGCTTATTCAACGATCAGCCAGCTAGGACTGATGTTTGTTGCCTTGGGATTGGGTGCATATTCAGCTGGTATCTTTCATATGGCCACACATGCCTTCTTCAAAGCACTGCTGTTTCTTGGCGCCGGAAGCGTGATCCATTCTTTGCAAGGCGAACAGAACATCAGCAAGATGGGAGGGCTGAAGGGGTTGTTGCCAATAACTTTTATTACTTTCCTGACAGGCGTACTGGCCATTTCAGGCATTCCACCATTCGCCGGGTTCTTCTCCAAAGATGAAATTCTAGCCGAAGCTTTTAGGATTAACTACTTCGTATGGGGCCTAGCCTTGCTTACATCACTGCTGACCGTCTTCTACATGTTCCGCTTGCTCTTTCTTGTCTTCTATGGTAAGCCCCGGGTTAGCGAAGAAAAGATGCACCATCTCCATGAGGCACCAAGAAGTATGGCCCTACCGCTGATGGCGCTTGCTATACTCTCGATTCTGGGAGGGTTCATGAATGTGCCCGAGTCATTATTTGGTTCAGGTTGGTTAAACGGTTTTCTTTCACCTGTATTTGCAGCTTCTGAAAGTTTTCAGGAAGCCAGCCCCAGCGCCTTGTCCTATTCAATCGAATACATGCTGATGGCATTTGTACTGGGCTTCACAGCATTGACCATTGGAATTGCCTACTCACGTTATGTTCGAAAAGACGTGATTCCCTCAGGAGAAGGATCGTCTATGTCAGGCCTTCAGAAGCTGTCCTTTCACAAATATTACATCGATGAGTTGTATGACACAATGGTGGTGAAGCCATTGTTCTGGTTGTCAACAAAACTAGATGAAGTAATTGAAAAGCTGGGGATTGACAAGCTCGTAAACAGTTTGGGTGATATCGTGGTTCAGTGCAGCAATGGACTGAGGCTGTTTCAAACGGGAAGGATCGGATCTTATGTATTTGCTATGGTCGTCGGCATCATACTTATGTTGGCAATTGGTTTGATCAATTCATGGTGAAAGGACAATTATGATAGCATTTCTTATTTTTTGGCCATTGCTCGCGGGGTTGATCTTGCTCGTCACAAGATTTGACAGAGCGAAGGAATTGGCGCTGGCTGCTTCGTTGGCCGAGTTGGCTGTATCAATTTTCATCGCTTTCCAGTTTGATAAGGATGCCGGCAATCAGTTCAGCCTCACCTTGTCATGGATATCGTCATTGGGGATAAACTTCTCAGTTGCCCTCGATGGCATCAGTCTGCTTCTCGTGCTCCTCACCACAGGTCTCATACCCTTTATTATTCTTTCTTCATTTGGTCAGCCCACCAGGCCATCGGGATTTTATGGACTCATCCTAATTATGCAAATGGCTTTGATCGGGGTCTTTGTTGCGCGTGACGGTTTCCTGTTTTATCTGTTTTGGGAAATGGCGCTGATTCCAATTTATTTCATCTGCCTGCTGTGGGGAGGTGAGGGTCGCGCTAGAATAACCTTAAAGTTCTTTATATATACACTGGCCGGAAGCCTGTTGATGCTGGCAGCATTGGTATACGTCTATCTGCAGACGCCCGCACCGCATAGTTTTGATATTGAGGCATTGTATACGGCAGGTGGTTCATTGACAGGAGCGGAGCAAAGCCTGGTCTTCTGGGGACTTTTTCTGGCGTTCGCCATTAAGATGCCCATTTTTCCATTCCACACCTGGCAGCCGGACACATACGCGGTCGCGCCGGTGCAAGGGACAATGCTCCTTTCAGCGATCATGTTGAAGATGGGTATCTTTGGTCTCATCCGCTGGCTCCTCCCCATGGTGCCCTTGGGAATCACGCAGTGGGGGCCCACTGCCATCTTGCTCTCGGTTATTGGTATTGTCTATGCCTCATTCATTGCGGTTGTTCAAAAAGATTTCAAACGACTGATTGCCTATTCATCCATAGCACATGTCGGTCTTATTTCGGCTGGAGTTCTAACACTTTCCAAGATTGGGATCCAGGGAGCTATGATCCAAATGGTTAGTCATGGAATTATTGTGTTCTCTTTGTTTTATGTGGTGGAGATAATTTTCGATCGGACGAAATCACGTGCCCTCACGGAGCTGGGAGGCATACGCAATGTAGCGCCAGCGCTTTCTTCAGTTTTCCTGTTCATCCTCCTGGGAAGTGTAGCCCTTCCATTGACGAGTGGTTTTGTCGGCGAATTCCTGTTGATCAATTCCCTCGTCAAGTATCAATTGGCACTCGGCGCGGTAGCGGGAATTACCATTATCCTCGGCGCTGTTTACATGCTGCGCGCCTTTCAAAAATCAATGTCCGGAGAATCAACACCGAAGACTTCCGTATTTCATGATCTTACACTACAAGAGAAAGTTGTTTTATATCCCATGGTCCTTCTGGTCATTTTAATCGGGATATATCCGGGTCCGATCATGGATATTTCCAATGTGGCCACAGATAATATATTGAAAGTATTGTCAGATTTTTACGCTTCGACTCAATAATGGTATGAACGCATTATATGTTGTTTGTGGCCTGGCCTTCGTCTCTCTGGTGGCAGAGATAGCCAACTATAAAAAGGTTCTTGGCGCTGCCATCATCCTTGGGCTGCTCATAGCCGTAGGCCTCGCCGCTTCAGATTGGGACACACCCTTGCATTATTTCAATGACATGGTGGTGTTTGACCATTTCTCGATAGCCTTCACCGCCCTGATCCTCTTCATCTCAGTTTTTTGGTTTTGGATGTCCGGCGACTATTTCCGGAGGCAATCACATCAGACGGACCGCTCGGCTCTCATTCTATTCGCAATAACAGGAGCTGTAATCATGGTCTCATTTAACAATATGGCGATGCTTTTCCTGGGGATTGAAATTCTGTCGATTTCCATGTATGTACTGGCGGGGAGTAACAAGGAAAGTCTTTTGTCCAACGAGGCGGCCTTCAAGTATTTTATCATGGGTTCGTTTGCCACAGGTTTCCTACTTATGGGTATTGCCCTGGTGTATGGTGCCACAGGTACTTTCCATCTTTCCCAAATCACTAGTTATATATCAATCCACTCAGGTGAACTGCCAGCATTTTTCTATGCAGGAGTGCTGCTTCTGCTGGTCGGAATGGCCTTCAAAATCTCTGCTGTCCCATTTCACTTCTGGGCTCCAGATGTATATGATGGATCACCTGTTACGATCACCGCATTCATGTCAACCATTGTAAAAATCGCTGCGGTAGCTGCATTCTTCAGGATATTCTCGGGTTGCTTTTCATCTGTAAAGGCAGCCTGGAGTATTGTTCTGACCGTAATGACACTCCTCACCCTGGTGATTCCGAATATCACTGCCGCCTGCCAGTCTTCCGTGAAACGCATGCTTGCCTATTCCAGCGTGGGGCACATCGGCTATATTCTTCTGGCCTTTATTGCAAACACGGAATCATCCGCTGGCACCATCTACTATTACCTCGCTTCATATGCTGTTGCCTCGATTACTGCCTTTGCTGTCTTGCATGAAGTGGAGAAGTCCAATCCAGCCAATGTCAGTTTCAGTGGGCTATTCAAACGGAGCCCCATGCTTGCGGTCATGATGACGTTGGCATTACTGTCACTGGCCGGCATCCCGCCCCTGGCAGGCTTCTTTGGCAAATACCTGGTCTTTTCTCTGGCTCTCCAAAATGGCTATGGCAGCCTTGTCATCGTCGGTATTATTACATCGTTGATTGGTGTCTATTATTACTTCCGCGTCGTAAGTGATATGTACCTGAAAGAAGCCACAAATTCGCCGATCGAGCTCAATGCCTCTATCCAAATCATGTTTTGCCTCCTGGTCATCCTGATCCTGGCAGCTGGGATTTTCCCGGATGTCGTGATATCCATTTTGGCCAGTGCATAACTTCGCAATCAATGTTCAATCGAGACTGACCAGCGTAAAAGGCCTTGTTTTTTTTCATCGATTAAATTACCTTCCATTCTAAATTAACGCTGTCAGTTATGGGAAAAGTAAGAGACATTCTGAAAACAAAGGGGCACGCCATTTTTTCTGTAGAGCCCACCATCACGGTATATCAGGCGGTAGAACAGATGTGCGAAAGAAATATAGGGGGTCTATTAATTGTAGAGAACGGAAAATTAGTTGGAATTTTTACGGAACGTGACTACGCCAGAAAATTGATCCTGAAAGGAAAATCCTCCAAAGAAACGCCTATAAGTGAACTGATGACCAAGAGTCCTTTCACCGTAACAGCAGACAACACCATCGAAGACTGCATGACGATCATGACCCAAAAGCACATTCGACATCTTCCTGTAGTGGACGGAGACAAACTTACCGGTATCATTTCTATCGGTGACGTGGTGAAGCAAATCATGGAGGATCAGAAATCCATCATTGAACACCTGGAGCATTACATCACGAGCTGAGAAACAGGCTATTGCACAATCTCAATTCTTTTGTTACTCGCTGCTGAGCGGTATATAGCTTCCACCACTTTAATGTCTTTGAATCCTTCTTCGCCCGGAACCAGAACCGGCATTCCGTTCAGGATAGCGGATGCATCATCATCCATTTGCTTTGCCTGCTGGTTGGGGATAACCGCATTCAGCTTGGTCTCATCGCTTGTAATTCCGCCGATCCCATCATAGGACTGAAAGGGTGATAGAGCATACCAACCCTTTGAACATTTCACCTCGAGCGAATTCATACTCTTTCCAAAGCTGCTCTCACAGGAGGCTAGTATTCCGCCGGGAAACGTAAGGTCAAATGACATCGTCTCATCAACTTCTTTGTAGATGTCAGGGCGGGTTGTAGATTTTCGTGCCGTTACTGCGATCGGCTCTAACCCGGTAGAGTAGCGAGCAGCATTGAGGGGATAGACGCCCATGTCATACATGGATCCACCGCCCATGCTCTTCTTTTGCTTCCAGTGATCTGTCCGCGCATCAAAGTACCCTGCTGAAGCTTTGACCGTAAGCACATTCCCATACTTCAGTTCCTTGCGGAAAGCGATAATGCGCTGTGTATTCGGCTCATGTTGCATGCGATAGCCCATGGATAGTTTGACCTTGTTCTCAGCGCAGGCAGCAATCATTTTCGTGCACTCACCCATGTTGAGTGCCATGGGCTTCTCGCACCACACATGCTTCCCGGCTTTTGCCGCCCGTACACTATACTCTGCATGTAACGAGGGCGGAAGCACCACATAGACAACATCAATGTCAGGATTATTGGCAATGGAATCAAAGTTTTGGTAGTTGTAGATGCAGGAGTCCCTGAGATTGAATAACCGCTTCCATTTTTCAGCCTTGGAGGGTGTGCCGGTTACCACACCAGCCAGGTAACAATTCCTGGTCAACTGGAGGGCAGGAGCAAGCAGGTCCGTGCTGTAATAACCCAGACCAACCAGTGCAACGCCTAGTTTTTCCTTTTTGGAGTGGTCAATGAAATTGGGCATGGCCATCGCTGACATACCCAGCGCGCCAGAAAGCCCGACCATCGATTGCCTCAAAAACCTCCTTCTATTAATCATAGGATATGGATTCTTATTAAAACTTTGACCAATGAATTATTTGAATGCTTTTCACCGAAAATACAACATACCCTTTCTTAGTGCACTTCCATTCATCCGAGATCGGATTTTGATGCCGATGAGGAGCACTTATGGTGAGAAATTGGCCGAAAATTGCTACCTTTGCATCGCTTCCCTCATCCAAAAGACCAATAGTTGAACCTAAAGCCATTTAGCCTTTATTTTGCCTCTTTTTTAGCTAATGGTTGTATGAGGTCGCCCTTTTTGAACTTATTTACCACATTCGCGTTTTCAATCCGATGAGACAACTAAAGATCAGCAAGCAGATTACCAACCGGGAAAGCCAGTCCCTGGATAAGTATTTACAGGAAATTGGCAAGGTGGATTTGATCACTTCCGATGAAGAAGTAAAGCTAGCTCAAAGAATAAGGGAAGGCGACCAAATGGCGCTGGAGAAGCTTACAAAAGCCAACCTGCGTTTTGTGGTTTCTGTTGCAAAACAATATCAAAACAACGGCTTGACCCTGGGGGACCTAATCAATGAAGGTAACGTAGGTCTTATCAAGGCAGCCAAGAGGTTTGATGAGAAGCGTGGTTTCAAATTCATTTCCTATGCCGTCTGGTGGATTCGTCAGTCCATTATGCAGGCCTTGGCAGAGCAATCTCGCATCGTGCGCCTGCCACTTAACCGGGTAGGTACATTGAATAAGATCACGAAGACATTCTCCGACCTCGAACAAAAATTTCAACGCGAGCCTTCTACGGATGAATTGGCCGATGTACTGGAAGTAACAGCAGCCGAAGTTGCTGATACACTCAAAATTGGAGGACGCCATGTGTCCATGAATGCCCCGTTTGTGCAGGGAGAAGAAAATGGTCTTCTTGATGTCCTTGAGAACGATAGCGAAGAAACTCCGGACTCCGGCCTCATGGTCGATTCATTGAGAAGGGAAGTGCAACGTGCGCTTTCAACCCTTACGCTCCGTGAATCTGATGTCATTGCTTTCTACTTCGGTCTTAATGGCAGTGATGCCATGACGTTGGAGGAAGTCGGTGAGAAGTTCAATCTCACGCGTGAGCGGGTACGCCAGATCAAGGAAAAAGCTACGAGGCGGTTGAGACATAGCTCCAGAAGCAAAACCTTAAAATCGTATTTGGGCTAACCACGAAAGATGGGATAAGGCAATGCCCGACCCTGAAATAGTCCAGTAGTTATTCAGGAATTACGAGTACAGGCACATCAACTTTCTTGATGAATTCCTTTAGGGTTAGGCCCTTATGTTCATAGATGTCGGTGGCGGCGTTATTGCCGAGGATCAGCATCCTAACCTTCCCTGACTTGACAAAAGATTCAATTCGATCTGACAGGAATCCAATTTCCGTTCTGAAAAAGGGTTTGATCCCTGATTGGGCACTATCGATGTGCTTCCATTTCTCCACAGCCATTTTCTCATAGCGTTTTTTTACCGTCTGCACTTCTTCACTCCCTTTTGATTGGATGAGTCTGTAGGAACATAGAATCATAATTGGCAAGTGAAAATGAAAGCCAAAAAGTACAGCACTTTTCACTGCTTCATCGGCCGATTCCCCCAGGTTGAATGCACATAAGATGCACGGGTCAGTCTCGGCACTTGTTGCAGAAAACTCTGAATTCATGTCACGAAATAACCCATACTCTTGCCGGCCTGTGAGGATTTTGATCAACGAAAAATCTGATTTTTGTCATACATTTAACATCAGTGAAAACACCAATGGAGTTTCCTTTTGAAGCCAGCAACACTTTTGCTGAACTCTTCGCGAGCATGGCGGAAGGTGTGATCATGGTTGATCAATCTGGTATGATACTCATGGCGAATCACATGGCTGAAGACATGTTTGGTTATCCACCTCATGCTCTGGTTGGTATAAAAATGGAAGCGCTACTGCCCGAACGATTTCGAGGCAGACACATGGACCTTCGGAGTCAATTCGCATCGGATCCCAGGCCGAGGCGGATGGGCGTGGGCCGGGATCTCAAGGCAATACGCAAAGATGCTACCGAGTTCCCTGTTGAAATTAGCCTAAGTTTTACAAGGAAGAATGAGGAGCTGCTGGTCATGGCATTTATCAGCGACATCACCGCGCGCAAGCGTTATGAGGATGACCTGAAAAGGAGTGAGGAGCAACTGCTGTTGTACGCATCAGAATTGGAGAAGAAAGTGCAATCACGCACGGAGGCTCTAAATCAATCTGTCATTAACCTTGAAAGTGAGGTGACAGAACGAAAAAAAGCGGAAGCGGAGGTCCGTAAGCTCCTGGAAAAGGAAAGAGAACTAAACGAACTTAAATCAAAGTTTGTGTCCATCGCCTCACATGAATTTCGCACCCCACTGAGCACCATCATGAGTTCGGCATCCTTGGTAAACCAGTACAAGGAGAGGGGTGACCTCGACAAAATTACCAAGCACACACAGCGAATCAGGTCCTCGGTAAATCACCTCACCGGCATATTGAACGATTTCCTGTCACTCAGTAAACTTGAAGAAGGAAAGCTGTACGTAGTGAATGAACCCCTTATGATTGAAGACTTCTTTAACGAAGTTGCCGAAGACATGATACCAACACTCAAAGAAGGGCAGTACATCAAATCGACGGGTGATTGCAGCAGGACCACGATCGATTCAGATCCTCGAATTCTTCGAAACATACTGTTCAACCTCATCAGCAACGCCAGCAAATACTCTGAAAATAAACCTATCCATCTGCTCTATGAGTGCAGCGATACCGAATTCACTTTTCGCGTAAGGGATGAAGGCATGGGTATACCAAGTGAAGATAAAAAGCATATATTCACTCGATTCTTTCGTGCCAGCAATGCCGGAAATATTCAGGGCACTGGCCTGGGACTGAATATTGTGAAGCGGTACGTTGACCTGTTGGGCGGGATTATTGTGTTTGAAAGTGAATATGAAAAAGGAGCTACCTTTAGTGTAACAATACCTATCTAAATTATTATTAACCCGCCTACAAGCAATGAAAAAAATTCTTCTCATTGAAGACAACCCGGAGGTCCGGGAGAACACTGCCGAGATACTTGCTCTGGCGAATTATGAGGTTATGACTGCGGAAAATGGAAAGGTCGGTACAGAAATGGCCATTCAGGGGCTGCCCGACCTGATCATTTGCGATATCATGATGCCGGAGCTGGACGGATATGGAGTGTTGCATATTTTGAGCAAGAAGGTGGAGACCGCCCGCATCCCATTCATATTCCTAACGGCGAAAACGGAGAAATCAGATGTGCGCAAAGGCATGTCCTTGGGTGCCGATGACTACCTGACAAAGCCATTTGACGACACTGATTTGCTGAATGCCATCGAGGCCCGATTCCGCAAGAGTGCGTTGCAAAGCACTCGGTATGAGCCCAACACAGAGGGCCTTGATCAATTCATTACCGATGCTAAAAAAGTCCTCAACCTGCAGGATTTGTGCAAGGAGAAGAAAGTAAAATCCATTAAGAAAAAGGCTGAGATTTTTTCCGAAGGAGACTTGCCCCAGTGGCTGTATTTTATCAAGTCAGGGAACGTCAAGACCTACAGGACAAACGCCGATGGAAAAGAACTGATTCTCAACCTGCACAAAGCAGGAGATTTCTTTGGATATGAATCTATCCTCGACAATACCACCTATCAGGAATCGGCTGTTGCCATGGAGGCGGCGGAATTGGTATTGATTCCCCGCTATGACATTGTCACTTTACTACATGCCCAACCGGATGTTTCCAGTGCATTCATTGGTCTGCTCTGCAAGAAGGTTGCTGAAAAGGAATCTCAGCTTTTGCAATTGGCATACAATTCCGTTCGCCAGCGCACCGCAGAAGCCCTGCTCAAATTGCACCAGCTAAAAAACGAAAACGACACCATTACTTCTCCCCGAGAAGAACTGGCGAGATTGGTTGGAACAGCAACAGAATCGGTCATCCGCGTGTTGTCGGATTTTCGCGTCGAAGGCCTGATCGAAATATCAAGTTCAAAAATAAAAATCTTGCGCATGAAAGGACTCGAACAGGTGATGCAGTGGAATGTCGCACGTTCCTGATTTTCAGCCACCTCCATGCCAATGACTCAAGCGAAGACTGAATTCTCTTATTTGGTCTCCGGGTCGTTTGATATCCATCTGTAACTATCTTGCATCACATGATTCCACTCGGACCCGAAGAGAAAATTCTTTCTATTGACATTGGCGGCTCAAGGATTAAGGCAACCATTCTGGACAGGGATGGAAAAATGCTGATGGAATATGCCAAGAAAGACACGCCTGCTTCCGGAGATCCTGAAGAGATCTTGGAGGCAATCTATAGTCTTACCGCAAGCTTTCAGTCCTACACAAAAGTCTCTGTAGGTTTTCCTGGCTATGTGCGGGATGGCGTGGTCCACACAGCACCCAATCTGAGCACAGCGAAATGGAAGGGAGTAGACCTGCAGTCCAAACTGACCGGCTTGCTGAAGCATCCTGTTCGGGTAGTAAATGATGCCGATATGCAAGGCCTTGGCGTTGCCAGTGGGAAGGGGCTTGAACTTGTTGTAACCCTTGGCACCGGTTTCGGTACGGCGCTGTTGTTGAACGGCAACCTGCTGCCTCACCTTGAAATTGCCCATCACCCGGTAGACCACGACAAAGATTACGACGATTATATCGGAGAAAGGGCTCTGGAAGTCATTGGTCTCGATGAGTGGAATCAACGGGTGCGTCGGACCATTTCAATCCTTAAGACCGTGTTTAACTATGATCGGCTGTATATCGGCGGTGGTAATTCAAAAAAGCTGAACTTCAAGACCGACTCGTCAATCATCCTGGTAAACAATATCGACGGAATAAAAGGCGGCGTAAAACTTTGGCTCAGCGAAGGTCTGTAAAAGTTAATCATCCTGGCAACCTCATCAATGTCCAACTTCCTGTTTGACAGTCACAAGCAGATTTCTGTCATAGCGGCACCAATACCCGTCATTTCTTGAATAGCTCTTTATATCCTCCTTTTATGTAACTTTGATGGGAACAGTCGACTTTTTCTTTCCACTCAAAATAATTTAAGCAAACCAAAACAGCACCGTATGGCAAAATCGCAAGAAACCTGGAACAAAAAAGAAAAGGAAAAGAAAAGGCAGAAGAAGAAAGAGGAGAAGGCCCAAAGGAAGGAAGAGCGCAAAGCCAATGCGACAGGGGGAAGCGGCAGTTTGGACAGCATGATGGCCTACGTGGATGAGTATGGTAACATTTCATCGACCCCTCCCGATCCAATGAAGAAAAGAAGTGTAAGCGCTGAATCCATCCAGGTTGGGGTTCCACGCAGAAAGCCCACCGAAGACAGTGACGGATTCAGGAAAGGAATAGTTACCTTCTTTAATGATTCCAAGGGATTTGGTTTCATAAAAGACACCGAAACACAAGAAAGCATTTTTACCCACGTACATGGTCACGTCGACCCGATAAAGGAAAATGACCGGGTTACTTTCCGTGTTGAGCAGGGCCCGAAGGGACTTAATGCAGTCGAAGTCAAGATTTCAAAATAGCTTCCGGTTTATTCGTGCATTTATCTTCTGAAATCGCAACGGCCCGGCGATAACTTATACGCTATTTCTATACTTATTTTAGCACTCTTGTATAAATTGCGTGGGTAGGTCTGCTCCATTGAACAGGCTTATGTCAAAATGACCTCTACTAGCCAAATCAATACAGCGGCAAAGCTCAAGCACCTTCGAAATGAAGGCATGCCTTTCGACCTAAGCCTGGTGAAGGGAATACGAATCAACCGAAGTGCAGTGGAACGCAGGGCCGCGACCCTCGGACAGAGACGCTCCATCAAAAAAGAATGGCAAGCTGCCTGGTTGCTGCGAGCAATCGCGTGCATGGATCTTACGACGCTTGCCGGTGATGATACTCCCGGGAATGTCCACCGCTTATGCGCCAAGGCCCGCCAACCCGTTCGTACGGATTTGCTTAAGGAGTTGGGAATGGATGAGGTAAATCTGAACGTTGCTGCCGTCTGCGTATACCACAACCTGATCAAACCGGCTTTGGAAGCACTCGAGGGATCAAATATTCCCATTGCCGCAGTCTCCACCGGTTTTCCTGCCGGGCAAATCACCGTGCTGCAGAAAATCAAAGAGATAGAAGCGTCGGTGAGGGCAGGGGCAAAGGAAATTGATATCGTTATCAGCCGTGCACATGTACTGACAGGAAACTGGAAGGCCTTGTTTGAAGAAGTCACCCTTTTCAGGAAAGCCTGTGGCGATGCCCACATGAAATCAATTCTTGAAACCGGTGAGCTTTCAACCTTGACCAATACGGCGAAGGCAAGTTATGTCTGCATGATGGCAGGTTCTGATTTCATAAAGACAAGTACCGGTAAAGCAACAGTCAATGCTACATTGCCCGTGAGTCTTGTCATGGTCCGTGCCATTCGTGAATTTCATGAAGCCACCGGATTCAAAGTAGGATTCAAGCCTGCCGGTGGCATCCAAAAAGCTAAACAAGCCCTTGACTGGTTAATTCTCATGAAAGAGGAGTTAGGAGATGATTGGCTTTCGCCCGACCTGTTCAGGTTTGGAGCAAGCAGCCTTCTGGCCGACATCGAAAGACAACTGGAACATTTTATCACAGGTCGTTACTCTGCGTCATATCGACATCCGATGGCATAAGGATCCAAACCGAACACGAATGAAAATCAAAAACATTTATAAAAGTATGGAGTACGGACCTGCTCCCGAAAGTCCGTCTGCGGCATACGACTGGTTGGCGAAGCATGACAAGAAATTCAGTCTATTCATTGATGGAAAGTGGCAGGCGCCAGGTACCGGAAAATATTTTGACACGATCAACCCCTCCGATAAAACGTTTCTTTCTAAGGTTGCCAATGGAGGAAAAAAGGATGTGGACAAGGCAGTGGCGGCTGCCAGGAAAGCATTGCCAGCATGGGTTCGGGCAGGAGCTCACACCCGGGCCCGATACCTGTATGCACTGGCACGACAAGTTCAAAAGCATTCAAGGCTGTTTGCAGTACTTGAATCGCTGGATAACGGAAAGCCCATTCGTGAAACACGTGATATCGATATCCCCCTGGTGGCTCGCCATTTCTATCATCACGCCGGATGGGCACAATTGCGTGACACGGACCTTAAGGAATACAAAGAAGTTGGCGTCATTGGACAAATCATTCCGTGGAATTTCCCATTGCTCATGCTTTCATGGAAGATTGCACCTGCTCTTGCCATGGGAAACACCATCATATTGAAGCCCGCAGAATTCACTTCACTTACCGCCTTGCTGTTTGCAGAAATATGCGAACAGGTTGGATTGCCTGCTGGGGTGGTAAATATTGTTACTGGTGCCGGGGAAACAGGTGCTGCCCTCGTCAACCATCCCGATGTCGACAAAATTGCATTCACGGGCTCCACGGATGTAGGCCGGATTATCCGGAGGGCAACGGCCGGTACAGGAAAGAAGCTGTCTCTTGAGTTGGGTGGGAAGTCTCCCTTCATAGTATTTGAAGATGCCGACATTGACAGTGTGGTCGAGGGTGTAGTAGACGCAATTTGGTTTAACCAGGGACAGGTTTGCTGTGCAGGGTCAAGACTTCTTGTACAAGAGGGCATTGCCGAAAAGCTTTACAAAAAGATTAAGGCCAGGATGGAAAAATTGGTGGTAGGCAATTCACTCGACAAGGGTGTGGACATTGGTGCCATCGTGGCACCCGTGCAACTTGCCGCAATAGAAAAACTGGTGAAGAAAGGAGTAGAAGAGGGTGGCGCCATGTGGCAGCCAAGCTGGGCTTGCCCAACGGATGGCTATTTCTATCCTCCCACGTTGTTCACAGATATTTCACCTTCATCGACGATCGCCCAAATAGAAATCTTCGGACCGGTTTTGGTCGCCATGACTTTCAGGACACACCCCGAGGCGGTCAAACTTGCCAACAACACCCGTTACGGACTGGCGTCCAGTCTCTGGACGGAGAATATCAATCTTGCCCTGGACATCGCACCAAAGATTAAAGCCGGCACCGTATGGATCAATTGTACCAATGTGTTTGATGCGGCCTCCGGGTTTGGCGGCTATCGCGAATCCGGGTTCGGCAGGGAAGGTGGAAAGGAAGGATTGATGGAATATGTCAAGTTGAAAGCGGACGATAAACTGGCAACATCACCATTAAGAACTTCTATTATATCAAAAAAGAAAAAGACGGCAATCCTCATTCCTGAGATTGACAGAACAATCAAGCTTTTCATTGGCGGCAAGCAAGCGAGACCTGACTCCGGGTATAGCACGAAGATTACGGATCCTTTCGGAAACCAGATTGCAGAGGTAGGTGCAGGCAATCGCAAGGATGTTCGGAATGCCGTGGAAGCTGCCCACACGGCAGAAGGATGGGCAAACCTCACCGGACATGCACGGGCCCAAATACTTTTTTATCTCGCCGAGAATCTCTTTGTAAGGAAAGAAGAATTTGCCGCACGTATTATGCAGCAAACCGCCATGTCACAGAAAGATGCTGAACAAGACGTAAATCTTTCCATTGAACGGATTTATCATTATGCAGCTCTGGCAGATAAATACGATGGAAATGTTCATCACACAACCGTTCGGAATGTGACACTCGCCATGCCTGAACCGCTTGGCGTGATGGGTGTTGTTTGTCCCGAACATTCGCCGTTACTCGGATTTATTTCCACGGTTATTCCCCCCTTGAGTATGGGCAATAGGATTGTTGCCATTCCGTCGCAGACTTCACCACTCTCAGCCACGGATCTATACCAGGTTCTGGAGACTTCCGACGTGCCTGCTGGTGCCCTCAATATTATCACGGGCAAGAAAGAAGAACTATCCGCTGTACTAGCTAACCACGATGACGTAGATGGGCTCTGGTATTTTGGCAGTCGCGACGGAAGCAAGGCGGTAGAAATTGCAGCAGCTTCAAACATGAAGCGCACCTGGGTGAATTACGGAAAGTTCAGAAACTGGCAAGATTCTTCACAAGGGGAAGGGGAACAGTTCTTGCGGAATGCGACCCAAATCAAGAATATCTGGATTCCTTACGGGGAGTAAGTGGTGAGTGAGAAGTAAGCCTGGAAGCCTTACCCACAATAGATCCAATCAATCCAGCCTGTCTAGCACTGTCTCAATCAATCCTTCGATATGCTTACTATGATCACCGCCGAACTCCTTACGGATACGGTTGGCAATGATCATGCAACACGTGCAGCACTCGTGGCCCAGTAGATTGCCCAGTCCATACAAAGCGGAGGTCTCCATTTCAAAGTTCGTCACCCTGTATCTCTCAAATACAAAGGACTGCAGGCGGTCATTGATGCCTGGATCGCTGGGGGTAAGTGAAAGCCTCCTACCTTGCGGTCCATAAAACCCTGTGGCCGTTGCTGTAATACCTTTGACCATGCTATGCGCCATCAAATTGATCAATGAAGCGGAGCCTTTGGCAATGTAAGGTCTTGAAAGATTAGGGTTCCAATTCAAATGATCATTGATCTTATTTGTCAACAATTCCTCAACGGAATCCATCTTGTAGTGATAGTAGTAAATAAGGCCATCAAAACCCAGACCGAATTCCGAAACGACAGGGGTGCCCACGGGTATGTCGGCCTGTAGTGCTCCCGAAGTTCCAATGCGTACGATCCTGAGCTTCTTCCGAACAGGTTTGGGTATTCGTGTTTTTGCATCGATGTTGATGGCAGCATCCAGTTCATTCACTACAATGTCGATATTGTCTGCTCCGATACCTGTTGACAATGCTGTGATTCTCTTCCCTTTATAGGTGCCCGTGTGGGTCACGAACTCCCTGTTCTGGATGCGGCATTCAATCTTTTCAAAATGTCTGCTGATTTGCTGTACCCGCCCCTGGTCGCCAACGATCAAAACAGTGTCAGCCAGGTGCTCCTCCTTGAGATGTAAATGGTACACACTTCCGTCGGCATTGAGAATGAACTCGGACTCTGGTAAGCGATTGTCTTGCATGGGTACTTGTTACAGAATCAAATCTATTCTAATTTGACATTCTATTCAAACGATCACCCTATGAGTTTGCACATCGGAGCCAAAGCAGGAGATATCGCGAATACCGTTTTAATTGCTGGAGATCCCTTACGCGCAAAGCATGTGGCCACTACGTTGATGGAAAAATCATTTTGCTACAACGAGGTCAGAGGTATGATGGGTTATACGGGATATTATAAGGGCAAGAGGGTATCCATCCAGGGCACGGGGATGGGAATTCCATCGACCTCAATTTATGTGAATGAATTGATTCTTGAATACGGAGTGAAGAACATCATTCGTGTAGGAACTTGCGGAGCCATCCAGAAGGATATTTCGCTTGGCCAGGTCATCCTGGCGATGAGTGCATCCACAGATTCTAGCACGAATAAAATACACTTCCACGGAATGGATTACGCACCAATGGCTGACTTTGAATTGCTCAGCGATGCCCACAAGGCAGCCCGCGACCTTCTGCTGGCTCCCCTGGTCGGTGGAGTGTTCAGTACAGATACTTTTTACAGTCAAGATGTCTCCCGGTGGAACCTATGGGCCGAACATGGATTGCTTGGCATAGAAATGGAGTCAAGCATTTTGTACACCCTGGCCGCCCGTCACCATGCAAAAGCCCTTTCTATCCTGACCGTAAGTGATAACATTATTACCAAGCAATACGCCTCGGCATCGGAACGTGAAAGCAAATACATGGACATGATGAAAGTGGCTTTGGAAATTGCCACAGGATGAAAAATCGATCGTTCGCTCATTGTAGCTCGTTATCCGACGCTTACCTATGAATTCCAGCAACGATCAACCAACAACCATCAACGATGAGGATCTCAGGTCATATAATTGATATATCCAACAAAAGAATCTTCAAAGGAGAATTAACCATCAAAGATGGAATGGTCTTGGAAATTGTTACAAAAGATTCCGTACAAGATCAGTACCTGCTTCCGGGATTCATTGATGCCCACGTCCACATCGAAAGTTCCATGCTGGTGCCATCAGAGTTTGCGCGGATGGCGGTAGTACATGGCACAGTAGCAACGGTTTCCGATCCTCACGAAATCGGAAATGTGATGGGGTTAGAGGGCGTGAATTACATGATTGAAAACGGCCGCCAGGTACCCTTCAAATTCTATTTTGGAGCGCCGAGCTGTGTACCAGCTACCCACTTCGAGACTAATGGAGCCACCATTGATACGTCAGACATTGAAGCACTCCTAAGTCGCGACGAGATACCGTACCTGGCCGAAATGATGAACTGGCCCGGCGTGCTTCAAGGCTATCCAGTGGTCGTCTCCAAGATCGCCATAGCAAAGAAATTCAATAAAGTAGTCGATGGCCATGCTCCCGGATTGAGGGGTGAGCAAGCCGTGCAATACATTGCAGCCGGCATCAGTACCGACCATGAATGTTTTACACGGGAAGAGGCTCTTGATAAGCTAAGGGCAGGAATGAAAATCCAGATCCGCGAAGGCAGCGCGGCAAAGAACTTTGAAGCGCTCGCCGATCTTATCAATGAACATTGGCGGAACATGATGTTTTGTTCGGATGACAAACACCCGGACAGCCTTGAAGAAGGACACATTAACCTGCTCGTCAAACGCGCCGTGGCAAGAGGAATAGATTTATTTAAGGTACTGTCGGTAGCATGTATTAACCCCATTCATCATTACCAGCTTCCTGTTGGTCAATTGAGGATGGGAGACGCGGCTGATTTTATCGTGATCAATAACCTGGAAGACTTTGATGTTATGCAGACGTATATTGATGGCGCACTCGTTGCAGAGAACGGCGTCACCCACATCAGAAGAGTTGATTGCAAAGCGATCAATCATTTTGAAACATTGCTCAAAAAAGAAGCGGATTTTCAGATCAAAGCATTGCATCCCAAAATTAGGGTCATGGTAGCGAAGGACGGTCAGCTTATCACCGATGAAGAAATTCATGAAGCCAAGAGCGAAAACGGGCTCGTCATCGCTGACGTCAGTCGTGACATCCTCAAAATTGTTGTCGTTAACCGCTACAACAATACAAAGCCATCAATCGCTTATATCAGGAATTTCGGATTAAAAAAAGGTGCTATCGCTTCATCCGTTGGGCATGACTCCCACAACATTATCGCCGTTGGTGTGGACGACTCATCCATCTGTCGGGTTGTGAACAAAATCATTTTAGCAAAGGGTGGCGTAGCGGCTGTCAATGGAGAGATAGAGCAGTTGATCCCCTTGCCCGTGGCAGGCATCATGTCTGACGAGGATGGCTATGAAGTCAGTAAACAGTACAAAGCTATCGACCAGATGGCCAAGGATATGGGGAGCACCCTGGGGTCGCCGTTCATGACTCTTTCCTTCATGGCACTGCTGGTGATCCCTTCCTTGAAGATCAGCGACAGGGGATTGTTCAATGCGGACCAGTTCAAATTTGTCAATGTCGGTGTTGACTAGTGCCTTACCATGGACAATTCAAACACCTCAGCGTCAAGTCTTCATCAACTTAGCCACGGCCTGGCTAACAAAAAGGTAACACTTGGTTTTGATGGATTCATTGACACTGTTGTGAAGGTAATTCGCCATAAACATCCTGAACGGAATACATACTTCGATTCCATTGCTGAATTCGGAAAATTTACAACTGAAAAAAGTGGAAAGAGCTTCTCGCTGGAATTGGAAGAACTTACCACAAAGTTGGGCGGGAACATGCCTATCATGGCCAATGCACTGGCACGGTTGGGTACGAAGGTATCTTGTCTTGGTCCGCTCGGCATGCCGGCCATCCATCCGGTTTTCAAAGAGCTTTCCACGCGAGCAAGAACGTATAGTTTCGGCGACCCTGGAATAAGCACCGCACTTGAATTCAAGGATGGAAAGATATTGTTGGCCCAGATGACTGGCTTAAACAAGATTGATTGGTCAACAATAAAGGAGATTGTTGGTGTCGATCAGCTTACAAGGCTATTCACAAATCAGCACCTGATTGGAATCCTTAACTGGAGCGAACTGGACAATTCGACCGATATGTGGATGGGGTTACTTGAGGATGTACTCAACAAAACTTCTACGAAAGGAGTGAAGCCCATTGGCTTCTTCGATCTATCGGACTGTTCCAGGAGGAGTGAGGCGAGTATAGGGGAAGCCCTTGAACTCTTAAAGACTTTTTCGAACCACTGGCGTGTCATCCTGAGTCTCAACCTCAATGAGGCTACAGTTATTTATAATGCCCTTACGGGATCCTCCATTCCGGAGAATAATATCCAACAAGCGGGTGAAATCCTCATGCAGAAGCTGGAGATAGATACCATCCTCATCCATTATTCGAAGCAAGCTTTGGCATGGACCAAAACAGGCTTTCATAAAAAAGAAACCTTGGCGATACAGAATCCCATGCTTTCCACCGGTGCCGGGGATAATTTCAATGCAGGTTTCTGCGCAGGAATGCTGATGGGTATCGATAATCCATCCTCACTGGCACTTGGGCACGCTACCGCAAGTCACTATATGAGGACCGGGGGCAGTCCGACAATGTCTGATCTGACTTGACAAATATGATATATCGTAATTCCTTAATACAAAAAGAATGAAACTGGAAATATTCAAGAACTATGATGAGCTCTCCCGAAACGCAGCCAAGCTTATTCTTGAAACGGTGGCGTCTAAACCAAATGCTGTATTGTGTCTTGCAACCGGCGATAGTCCGTTGCTTACTTACCAATATGTTGTCAGTGAATCGAAGTTAGAAGGCATTGATTTCTCTCAAGCCCGGTTTGTTGGATTGGATGAGTGGGTCGGTATTGCACCTACCAACCCGGGAAGTTGCAAGTTTTATCTTAACAAAAATCTCTTTGAGCCATTGCACGTTCATTCCAGCCACATTCATTTGTTTGATGGATTGAGCAATGCCCTTGATGATGAATGCAGGAAGATGGATGACGCGATCAAAAATCTGGGTGGTATCGACTTGATGATCGTGGGGGTGGGAGTAAACGGACACATCGGATTCAATGAACCCGGTGTGAACCCTGGACTGTACGCGCACATCATCGAATTGGAAGAAATTACCAGAATCGTAGGGCAAAAATATTTTGGTGAAGCGACCCAACTTTCCAAGGGCATCACCCTGGGGCTTCAACACTTTTTGGAGGCGCGCACGGCGGTTGTGGTAGCCAACGGAGAAAAGAAGGCAGCCATTATCAAGAAGGCAATTGAAAGCCCGGTGTCCAATAGCATTCCAGCAACCTCGATTAGAAACCACCACAATGGCCTAGTATATATTGATCGAGAAGCCGCGTCGCAGCTCGTAAAAAATTAGGCTTCTCCGAATGAAAATTAAAAGGAGGAATGAATTTTTTTCTTCATTAAGCCTCAGGCACATCCTGTAACCACAAATCAATTGCCTTCTTCACTTTGGGAGCGAAGGGCAGATGTATTTTTTTACCTGATCGTGCCGAGGTGTACGCAGCATAGATTACCTCCAGAACGGCACGACCATCTTCGCCGGTAACCAATGGTTGCTTATCATGCATCACACAATCGACAAAGTGCTTTAATTCGTGAGGGTATCCCTGATTAAATGCCTCTTCAAATATCGGAAAGCTCCATCCCATGGTGGTGTCGGCCTTCTCCATGGCATATCCAAAACCATTCTTACTGTAGGCAACGGCCGCGTTGCCCATAAATAAATCCGCATAAATCACGCCTTCGGTACCGTACACTTCACTTTTATCGTCCATGCCACCGTGCTTGGCCCAACTGTTTTCTGCCAGGCAGGTTACGCCGTTTTCAAACTCAATGATCATCACAGAATTGTCTTCGCCCTTGGTCCGGTTCTTATGCAGCACCGTGGACATACTCGCATACACGCTCTTCACTTTTGCATTCTTTAGCATCCAGCGAAACCAGCCTATGGCATGGCAACCCATGTCCATGAGCACACCACCCCCGGCACGATCAATGTCATAGAACCAGTCTGAGTGAGGGCCGGAATGCTTTTCTGACTGCTTAAGCATGTATATGTCTCCGACGGCTCCTTCATTGACGAGACTCCTGACGCGTTCATACTTAGGCGCAAAGCAGAGTTCTTCGGCGTACATCAATTTTACTTTTGCTTTCTTACAGGCGGCTATCATCTGGTCGGCTTCTTCCAAAGTTACCGCGAGCGGCTTTTCAATGATCACATGTTTTCCCGCCTCGGCCGCCTTTACGGTTACCACAGCATGCAGAAAATTAGGGAGGCATATGTCTACCACATCGCAGCCTGAAGTCGTAATAGCTTTGTCAATTGAATCGAATGCGTTTGGTATGTGGTGCTTCTTTGCAAAAGCCTGGGCCTTTGCAATATCACGGGCGAAAACTCCTACGATTTCCGCTTCCGGCACAAATCGCTGATAGCTCTCGACGTGGATGTCGCTAATAAAGCCCCCACCGAGGATAGACACTTTGACTTTCTTCATGTTGTGATGAAATTCAAATGAAATAATAAATCAAGCCCAGGCAGGCGTACCGGGTGTGTATTCAATGCAACCATCATAGCGGGCCGGGATAGGAACATAGCGCAGGGCTTTCGTGGCGCCCACTCCAGAAGTAAAGTATCCTTCCATAGTAAGGTTCTTCAAAACAGAAAAATAATGCCGTTCTCCGCCAGGTTTCCTCTTAGTGTCGTAGGCTATTGCCTCATTGTCTAGCCCGATGAGAAGATCATGCCGTTCTTTAACAGAGAGCTCCATGAAAACCTTTTTATACTTCGTCTCACTCAATTCATCAATAGCAACCATTCCATCCCCGAATGCTTTTTGTTGATCTTCGTCTAAGCATTCCTTGACCATCACTCTGATGTACTCGCCAACCCTCGCTTCCTTTGCGCCAGGTGACGTCGCCGTAGTTGGCAAGATGACTTCTCCAAGTTCGTCAAGAAGATTTACATCCTGTTCACTCCACGACCAGACTTTTACTTCCTTCGGCGCACAGCCAGGTAATAGTCCTGCAGTAGCCAGGAAGGTACCTCCAAGCACTGCGGCAGATTTGGATAATGCCTGACGCCGATTCATATTCTTACAAGGTTCCTTTTTTCATTTCCTTAATCGCATAGTTGGCAGAGCGGGCGGTGAGCGCCATGTACAAGATTGAAGGGCTTTGGTTCCCCGTGCTGGTCATACATCCGCCGTCGGTAACAAATACATTCTTGCATTGATGAAGCTGATTCCATTTGTTCAACATGGAAGTCTTGGGGTCTGCACCCATTCTCACCCCGCCCATCTCATGAATATCCAGCCCTGGAGCCTGCTTGTTGTCATGAGCGACGATATTCTTAAATCCAGAACGCTCCAGCATCGTGCTCGTTTCGGTGAGGAAGTCCTTGATCATTTTTTCATCATTGTCGTCATAGCCCACTGAGGTGACAAGAATGGGTATTCCCCACTGGTCTTTCTTTTCCTTGCTCAACCTTACATGGTTGGTCGCTTTCATGATGGTCTCACCCTGCATATAGCCATAGATTTTCCATTTACCGGGTAGTGTACTGGCATGTTTGAATTCTTGTCCTATTCCTGAACCATCCGTAGCCTGAGTTCCCCTGGAACGGTAGGCACTCATGAAGGTTGTAAATCCACCCACATAGTCCGTGTCTTGCTGGTGAAGATTTCTATAGTTGGCAATGATGGGTTCCGTCGGATTGCGGACATAGTAATATTTGTCTTCGAAACCATCAATCTCGCCCCCAACACCACCGCGGTACAAATGGAAGCCAACATATTTTCCAAGGGTTCCACTATCATTTCCAAGTCCGTCTGGAAAGCGCTCGCTGGTTGAATTCAGTAATATCAAACTGCTATTTAATGCAGAGGCATTTACAAATATGACTTTTGCAAAGAAGTCGGTTATTTCTTTTGTGTTCGTATCAATCACCCTTACACCAATCGCCCTCTGCTTCTTATCATCAAAAATCACGCTGTGCACAACAGAGAATGGCCGGATGGTGAGGTTATTGGTCTTGCTGGCCCAGGGCAAAGTCGATGACAATGAACTGAAATATCCTCCATACGGACAGCCCCGCATGCATAGATTTCTCGAGAGGCAACGTCCCCGACCTTGTTCTGTATGAATTTCATTTGGGACCGAGAGATGTGCCCACCGTCCCTGTACCAAAAACCTTCCGAATTGCCTTTTGAATTCATTCTTGACATGCTGCTCAACACAATTCAGATCGAAAGGAGGGAGAAATTCTCCATCGGGCATGGCCTCAACTCCATCTTTGTTGCCACAAACGCCGATAAATTTTTCAACATGTGAATACCAGGGAGCCACGTCATTGTAACGAATCGGCCAATCCATTCCATAACCAAATCTTGCGGGCGCAGTAAACTCAAAGTTGCTCCACCGCTGGCAAGCACGGCCCCAAATAATGGACTTACCGCCCACCTGATAACCCCGTATCCAGTCAAACGGCTTCTCCTGCTCATACGGATGGTCTTTGTCCTTAACAAAAAAATGGGCAGTATCTTCTCCGAAGCCGGCTGCCTTGCTTATCAATGGATTTTCCGTTAGGAATTCTTTCGTCATCTGCCCGCGGTGCTTGAATTCCCATGGGTCCTTCGACATAGTTGGATAGTCCTTCAGGTGCTCGACATTTCTTCCCCGCTCGAGTACCAGTGTTTTCGCCCCATGCTCGCACAGTTCTTTGGCAGCCCAGCCGCCACTGATGCCTGAGCCAATCACGATGGCATCGTATGTGTTTTCATCTGCGCCTGTGCTATTGATATTGATATTGAATAGGGAATCGGACATTTCCACTGTATGGGCTGTCATGCAATATACAATAGGAATGATTCTGTTAAAGTGGGCACTCATTGTTCTGGTGAGCAGGAGGGATAGACGGCTTGGCGAGAACAATAGATGTTTACGGGATGCAGCACCAGGCATTTGTGAAATCTTTCTATTTTAGCCCGGTAACTACTGCAACGGATGGGGAAATTTCTTAAATGGGTCTTCATACTGGTCATCCTTGGTGCTGCAGGATGGATGGGATACAAATGGTATCTGGCCAGGGCAAATGCCTCGGATGCCATATCGCTGGTGCCCTCCGACGCGATCTATTTCATTTCTACCAGGGATCCGATCAAGAGCTGGAAGCAGATATCCGAGTCGCGTGCGTGGAGCTACCTCCAAAAGAATGCCTATTTCTCTTCGCTTACTGCCTCAGCCAACAGTCTGGATTCTATGGTACGTCAAAACGATCTGCTATTTGACCTCATTGGATCGAGGTCGCTTATCGCTTCGGCACACATGACGGGTCCCAAGCAATATGATTTCCTTTTTATCGTGGACCTTGCTGAAGCATCGGGAATAACCCTTCTGAAAGAATACATCACCGGTTTTTCGGCAGCCGGATATTCTGTGAGCAAAGAGAAATACCAGGGAGAGGACATCATTATCCTGCGCCATCGTTCGGATAACAGCACGATGTATATAAGTTTACCCGATACGCATCTCCTGGTTTCTTACACGAAGAAAATAGTGACCTCGGCCCTCGATACACGGAAACAAATGAGCGCCACAACCGAAACTCCATTTAAGGCGATGAATGAGTCTCTTATGGATGCCGACATTGTTCAACTGTATTTCAACTACACGCGCTTGCCGGAATTCATATCCTGCTATTCAGATGGTACTAATGAATATGCAACCCAGTTTTCGAAGACCCTTGAGAATTCAATCCTGGCAATCGACGTTAACCAGGAGCTCATCTCCGCCCGTGGCTACACGTCGGTGAACGAATCTACCGAATCTTATATCAAAACTTTGGCGGTATCGGGCAAAGGTGCCACGGAAATCCTGGAGATTGCTCCTCAGCGAACGGGGTTCTATGTGGGGTTTGGATTCAACACATTTGACGAGTTCTTCAGAAATTTTGAGAAGAATCTGAAAGAGGATGTTTCAGAATACAAGACCTATCGGGCCAACCTGAAGCAGGTCGAAGACTACTTGAAAATAAGTATGCAGGAGAATTTCATTTCATGGATCGGGGACGAGGTGGCCTTATTTGAATTGCAATCATCCGGTCAGGGACTCGACAATGAAGTCGCTTTGGTACTCAAAGCCGGAAATATCGAGCTGGCAAAAATGAACCTTGCCTACGTGGAGAAAATGGTCCGGAGGCGAACCCCCGTCAAATTTAAGACGGTAGAGCATCGCGGACACAAAATAAATTATCTGAGCATCAAAGGTCTGTTCAAAGTTCTGCTGGGTAAATTCTTTGCCCGCTATGATAAACCTTATTACACCATCGTGGACAACTTTGTGATTTTTAGCAATCATCCGCAGACATTGGAGAGCATCATCGATGATTACCTTGAAAAGAAAACCCTTATGAAATCTGATGATTTCAGGAGATTCAGGAGCAGGTTTGAAGATGAAGGTTCTGTATTTGTGTACGTAAATACACCGGTGTTATTCAACACGCTGAAGAAACTTGCCGATGCACCAACGCGCGCCTCAATGGTGACCAACAAGGAATTCATAGTTTGCTTTAACCAGGTTGGATTTCAGCTGGTACCGGAGACTGGACGGTTCAAGACGATATTAGCAGAACAGTTTGAAGAACCAGAAGAACCAAAGCCGCTCCTGGGACAGTTATCGTCGCCTGAAGAAAGTGATTCCATCCCGGCGGAGGTATCAGAAGTGGAAAACGGTCAACTCCCCACCTACAGCGATCCCATGGCATTGCCTTACCTCTATATTCAGAACTTGAATGCCAAATCACTTACCGGCTATTTTCCCGACAGCACCGTCAACTTTGCTGTTGATCTAAGAAATGGGTTCAAAAACGGTTCATTCACTGAATACCATCAAAATGGTAAAGTGAAGATGAAGGGTCACTTCAAAAATGACATGCGGGATGGCACCTGGAGACTATTCGACGACACGGGGAAACTTTTGCTGCGCAGAAACTACGAAGGGGATAAAATCACCAAGGAGAAAGCAAAGGATTGACTGATCCTGATTTAGGGGATCCTGCCCACGCTGAGGCATCAGCCCATTGAATAATTTGCGCGTCACCGGTTCAAATTTTTATTAACTTGTGATACAAACATTTGCTCACAAACAACATGGCACATTACACCTTGCAGATCAACGGCAAAAGCTTAGAAGCCGATGTAGATTCAGATACCCCGCTGCTGTGGGTATTGCGTGACAACCTGGGTTTGGTCGGCACCAAATTCGGTTGTGGAATCGCCCAGTGCGGCGCCTGTACCGTTCATGTAAACGGAGCCGCCGTGCGATCTTGCACTCTGGCAGTCTCGGCGGTAGGCTCGAATAAAATCACCACCATAGAGGGACTCTCCGCCAATGGTGATCACCCTTTGCAGAAAGCCTGGAACGAAGTGGATGTAGCACAATGTGGATATTGTCAAGCCGGGCAAATCATGAACGCAGCTGCCCTATTGACAAAGAATCCAAAGCCCTCAGCCGAGGAAATTGATAACGCCATGAACGGCAATATCTGTCGCTGTGGAACGTACCATCGCATCCATGAAGCCATTGCACTAGCCTCCACCAAAAAATAAAAGACCATGTCAACAATCCTAAAAACTAACCGCAGAGACTTCATCAAGCTCGCGGCGACTGCCGGCGGTGGACTTATGCTTGGATTTCAGCTTACAAGTTCTGTGGCCTCAGCCATGGAAGAAGTAAGCGATGTACCGGTCGTTACCGGAACCATTGATTTCAATAATTACCTCTCCATTTCACCTGACGGTATTGTTACACTCATTTCACCCAATCCTGAGCTGGGACAAAATATTAAGACATCGTTTCCGATGATCGTAGCGGAAGAACTGGATGCCGATTGGTCTAAAGTCAGGGTCATACAGGCATTCCTGGACGCCAAGAAATACGAGCGCCAGCTGACAGGCGGGAGCGGGGCGATCCCACATTCATGGGAAAGACTTCGCAAAGCAGGTGCTACCGCCCGCTACATGATTGTCGAGGCGGCCGCCAAACGGTGGGGAGTACCCTCCAGTATGCTCAAGACAGACACCGGGATGGTGCTACACCCTGACGGGCGCAAATTGAGTTATGGTGAACTTGCGACGGAGGCTTCCTCAATTGCCATTCCTACCGAAGTAAAACTTAAGGACAAAAAGGATTTCAAGATTATCGGCACGGCAGTTCGCAATGTTGATAACATGGACATGATCACCGGAAAGCCCTTGTATGGGATAGATTTTTACCGCGAGGGAATGGTTTTCGCCATGATCCAAAGGCCGTCAGCCTTTGGAATGAAACTTAAATCAGTTGATTCCACCGCTGCGAAGGCAATGCCCGGCATCATCGATGTGGTGACCTTTAAGAACAATGTGGCCGTAGTTGGCAAATCTACCTGGCAGGTGAGTAAAGCCAGAAAATTATTGAAGATCGAATATGAAGCTGAAGGTACCATCGAGAGTTCTACTGACCACGACCGTCTGTTCAAGGAGTTGATGGAAAGCAAGGAGGCCGTTGTGCGAAGAAAGGATGGCGATGTGGAAACAGCCTTCAAAGGTGCTGCAAAAGTCATAACGCGGGAATATCAATGCCCCTTCCTGTCACACAGCCCGATGGAGCCAATGAATTTCTTTGCCCATGTTCGTACAGATGGGGTCGAGTTGGTGGGGCCAACACAGACGCCGGAAGCCGCAAGGACTGAGGTGGCAAAACTTTTAGGCGTTCCCAATGACAAGGTCACCGTAGAAATAACACGCCTCGGTGGTGGCTTTGGGCGTCGACTGAAGACCGATTATGTAATGGAGGCAGCTGAACTTTCCAGCATCATCAAGCAGCCAGTCAAAGTCATTTGGACTCGCGAAGATGATATGACCGGAGGCAGTTACCGTCCGGCAGTTCGATATCGCTTTGAGGCCGCCCTGGATGCCAGTGGAAACCTGGTTGGATATAAATTGCGCGGGGTCGGAATCAATGTTGGCAACAGCACGCGGGAGGATAATTTTCCTTCAGGAGCTGTGGACAATCTTCAAATCGATTCGGTAGAGTACAAATCGCCTATCACCACCGGAGCCTGGCGCGCACCCATTACCAACTTCCTGGCATTTGCCGAACAGGCATTTCTGGATGAAGTGTCAATTGCGGCCGGGAAGGATCAGGTTAAGTTCCGACTTGAACTCCTTGAAAGGGCGAAGAAGACCCCGGCTGGCGCAATCAAATATGATATCGATCGGATGAAAGGCGTTATTGAACTTGCTGCGAACAAAGCTGGGTGGGGAACCAAAAAAGATGTTTCTCAAGGATTTAGCGTGTACTTCTCACACCGCACCTACGTAGCGCAGGTAGCAGAGATAGAGATGAAGAATGGCAGGCCAATACTTAAGAAAATTTATGCGGCGGCAGATTGTGGCGTCGTGGTGAACAAGTCAGGGGCTTTACAACAGGTTAAAGGCGGCGTGGTGGATGGGGTAGGTCATGCCTTGTTTGGCAACGTGACGTTCAAAGATGGTGCTGCAGAACAAAAGAACTTCAATTCCTACAGGCTTATCCGGATCAAAGAAGTACCCGACGTAGAGGTTCATTTCGTTGACAATGGAATTGATCCCACCGGGCTCGGAGAGCCTGCACTGCCGCCTACGGGAGGAGCTGTTGCCAATGCCATATTCAAGGCCACCGGAAAGCGGTTGTATAACCAACCATTCACCAAGCAGGAGGAAATGAAGGGTGTTAATTTGGGAGAGCGGATGTAACCGGGTAGTCTCATTGGGGGGTCTCAGGGCTTTGCCATCATTCTTTGTATGGCAGCGTTTGAAGCTTCAAAGAAACGATCCCTGAAGTCCTCCCTTATCCGTTGTTCAATGCCTTCGCCAGTCACAGGTACCGACAATGGACCAAGTCCAACCTTGATTCGGGAGTTTTCAATCTTCTCTGAGCTAATGGCTTCGAAACGTTCGTATCCAAGAATTTTACCCGTGTGAGCTTCCACCAGAACAACCCACCCGTCAAAATAGCCAGAGTCAAACTTCTTGTCATCTACCATCCGCGGGGCTTCGTAGGTAAGAGGAATGTACACGGCGAGAAATTTGAAGTTCAGGATATTTTGCGCTGACGTTGTGACTTCTTCAACATCCCATTTAGCCGGAGATGTCGATTTTCCATAATTATCATGAATGACCTGCATCACTTTCGAAAGTGGGGGGCCAGGCCCATAAAGCGTTGTATCTTTTACAAAGCCGGACTCAGCGTATTGATTCATCTCCGCAAGGGTGGAATAGAGGTAGCTTACGTTTGTGGAATCCATGGGTGGACACTTCCGGGATGCCGATGCATCAGTAAGCATGGGCAGTTTTGACCTTACCCCTTGCATTCGATGCACTACCCGGGCCACGAGGGCCGCAGCGGAGTCTTGCTCACTTTGAATCCGATTCTTTTGATCTTTCGCCCATTGGTCTTTCTCCTCCTGGGGTGTCAGGGCAATGTACACGATAAGGGCACCAATCAATATGGCAAAGACGATAAGACAGCCTAACGCGAATTTTTTCATTTGAAAAATTATCAAAACTTGTGCTAACAGCAAAATTCCGTGGAAAGGTAAGGATGCAACCATTCACCAGAAATTCGCATCTTGTTAATAATGAGCGCTTATCATAAGGTCTTTCGGATTATTATCTTAATTCTCTTCCCTGGCTTCTGGACCTATTTTACCCCCGTCCATGCGGCAGAACAGGATTTGCGCCTGACCGGAAAAGTAATCGACAGTAACACAAGGGAACCAGTGCCTTACGTTAACATTGGTTTGTTCGAGAAGAACCTTGGCACACTTTCCGACCTCGACGGCAGTTATGAATTGACAATTCCTTCATCGCTCAGCCAGGATACCGTCTATTTTTCCTCCATCGGGTACAAAAGGCAAAAGTTGCTTGCCAGTGATATCTATTCGGCAACAGGTACCAAAGAAATACTCCTGATACCAGAACGAATCCTGCTTAACGATGTAATAGTAACAGGAAAGAAATATAAGAAACAACGGCTGGGATGGATGGGAGGCAAGGATGGTGTGCTGCCATTGGATACCATGCAGGGTGGAGGCGCCATCGCCTTGCTGCTGGAATCGCCCAAACACACGTCTTACTTGGATAAACTCCAGGTGCGACTTATGTACAATTCAAAAGACACCTTAAAGTTTCGTTTACATTTTTATGCTTACGATTCAGTGAGGGATGCACCCGGTGCAGAGTTGCTGCAAAAGGAAGTCATACTCACAGAGTACAAGCGATTTGGATGGCTGAGATTCGATTTGGCTGACAAAGACATCCGCATTTACGAAAAGAAATTCCTGGTTGGCTTCGAATGGATCGATGACCGCAAGACCCGGAAAGAGATGATTGCCGGGTTGCACGACTGGGATCGTTGGAAGAAAGAGCAGTCCCAGGCTGGCAACAAAAAAGTGGAAGTTGTCAAATCTGCTAAAGGCACCCAATACAAATACCATGGCAATATGATGGACTGGCCAGGGTTTAAATCATTGCCACCCTTTACCGGCCTTATGGTGGAAACCGGTAAGACCAAAGACACTAAGAACCTGCGAACTTTCGAAAGGAAGACAAGCTTTGGAAAGTGGAGCGAGATTCCATCTACTTTGAATGCGGTTGTGACTATTTCCTATTAATTCCAGGTATGCTGAACGAGCGGCCCGCGAATGACACCCCGACGCGCTCAAGTCCATGCCAATCATCTGAGAAGTTTTAGACCTTCCTCTCTACTTCTCTAAGGTTCTCCAATTTCTTATTCCTCAGGAAACCCGTGATGTCTTCGAAGTGTTCCTTGACTCGCTTGTTTCCAAATTCAAAGACTTTAGTAGCCAGACCATCCAGAAAGTCGCGGTCGTGAGAAACGAGGATCATCGTCCCATCAAAGGCAATCAGGGCGTCCTTGAGGATATCTTTTGTCTTGATATCCAAATGATTAGTAGGCTCATCCAATATTAACAGATTAACAGGCTGAAGGAGGAGTTTGATCATGGCCAGCCTGGTCTTCTCACCACCGGAAAGCATCTTTACCTTCTTGTCGATGGCATCCCCGCTGAACATGAATGCTCCAAGTATGTCC
Organism: Cytophagales bacterium; assembly: GCA_025358885.1. Classification (GTDB taxonomy): domain Bacteria; phylum Bacteroidota; class Bacteroidia; order Cytophagales; family Cyclobacteriaceae; genus ELB16-189. Next base: position 46,777 of record JANYHW010000030.1, read on the forward strand.
TTGATCTTGGTCCGGATATCACCTACAGCAACCTGGTCGATCGTTTGAAAGACGGTGAGTCCCTCGTCCAGGAGAGATGCCTGATTCTGGGCGAAGTAGCCAATGAGGGAGCCGTGGCCGAGCTGCAATTTTCCGTCAAAGTCAATCTCACCTATGATGGCCTTCACCAGGGTAGATTTTCCTTCGCCGTTCTTACCCACAAACGCGATGCGTTCACCCCTGGAAATGGTCAGAGAGACGTCACGAAAGACGGTATGATCTCCATATTTCTTTGATAGTCCATCGATGATTACCGGGTAGTTACCTGATCGGGGAGCAGGAGGGAACTTCAAATTCAACGCCGATGAATCTACCTCATCCACTTCAATGATCTCGATTTTCTCCAAGGTCTTCACTCTCGACTGGACCTGCAGGGTCTTCGAGTAAGTCCCCTTAAAACGATCGATAAATTCCTGTATATCAGCAATTTGTTTTGCCTGATCATCGAATTGCTTCTGTTGTTGCACGCGTCGTTCCTTGCGAAGCTGAAGGTAGTGGGTGTATTTGGCCTTGTAGTCATAAATACGACCCATAGTCACTTCAATGGTCCTGTTGGTGATGTTGTCTACGAAGGTTTTGTCGTGAGAAATTACGATAACCGCCTTGGCATTGTTCACGAGAAAATCCTCCAGCCATTGAATCGAGTCAATGTCCATGTGGTTGGTGGGCTCATCAAGTAATACAAGATCAGGTTTCTGAAGAAGAATTTTAGCCAATTCTATCCTCATGCGCCAACCCCCGCTGAATTCACTGGTTGGGCGGGTGAAGTCCGTCCTAAGAAAGCCCAATCCCATGAGTGTCTTTTCCACTTCAGCGTCAAAGTTGATTTCTTCCAGGTGGTAGTATTTTTCGCTTAGCTCCGACACCTGCTCAATGATCCTTGAGTATTCCTCAGACTCGTAGTCGGTACGAGTTTCCAATTGATGGTTCAGGGCATCCATTTCTTTCTTCATGTCCAATATCTTGGCGAAGGCCTTGGAGGCCTCTTCGAAAACGGTGCACTTGTCTTCGGTGAGGAGATGTTGAGGTAAATAAGCAATGATGGCATCCTTTGGCGCCGACACTTTGCCGCGGGTAGGCTTGTTGACGCCAGCAATGATTTTCAGCAGGGTGGATTTTCCTGCGCCGTTCTTGCCCATGAGGGCGATCCTGTCGTTTTCATTGATGTTGAAAGAGATGTTACTAAAAAGGGCCGAGCCATTAAACTCAACGCTCACCGCGTCCACTGAAATCATGATTCTTCAAATTCAAATAAGGGCGCAAAGATATATTTTTTTAGGAACTGGGCATGGGTTCCAATCTCATGAGAGATTTGTGATAAAAATTGCAAGTACGGTGGCAGGGGCCACGAAGCGGACCAAAAATCGCCAGACCAAAAACACCATATCATTCCCAATTCTTAACTCATCACGGCTGGATGTCTTGGACAGGAGCCAGCCACCAATGACCGCTATGAGAATTCCTCCGATAGGCATCAGGATGTTGGAGCCAAAATAATCAATGAGTCCGAAGACGGTCTTGCCGCGCAGCGGTCGGATCACATCAAGGGGTGTAAAGCCAGACCAGATATTAAAAGAAAAGACCGTTCCTAACCCTACCAGCCAAAGCAAAATACCCGCAAGGATGGTGATCATCTTACGGCCAAGTTTTGACACTTCCTCAAAGTGAGAAATGATGGACTCAAGGAGAGAAATGGAAGAAGTCAGCGCCGCGAAAACAAGCAACAGAAAAAACAAAGCACCAATGATACTACCTGCCGGCATTTGTCCGAAGGCAATGGGCAAGGTCATGAATATTAGACCAGGGCCTTCAGCAGGGGATAATCCATATTGGAATACAATGGGAAAGATTGCCAGGCCCGCGAGAATAGAGGCAAGGCCATCAGAAAAGGAGATGATTGCTGCCGATCGGAGTATTGACGATGTCCTCGGCATATAGGCGCCATAGGTCAACATTACACCAACGCCAATGCCGAGGGAAAAGAAAGCTTGTCCGAAGGCGGCGAGGATTACCTTGGGTGTGATTTTTGAGAAATCAGGGTAGAATAGGAATTCAATTGACTTGATAAACTGCCCTGTAAACATGGCATAAATCACCAGCGCAAATAGAATCACGAATAGTGCAGGGGTCATCCAACCCAGCGACTTTTCAAGGCCGGCCTGAACTCCCTTGGCAACGATCCACACGTTCGCGAGAATAAATATTCCCTGGGTGAGCATCATCCGTCCCGGATTGCTCAATATGTTGTTGTAATAGGTGACGGCTGAAACGGAATCGAGGTGATTCAGATTGCCCAGCAAGGAAGTTACTGTGTAATCGAGTGTCCAGCCGGCTATCACACAATAGAAACTCAGGATGAGAAATACGCCCGTCATCGCAATCCATCCGAAGTACTGCCAATGCTTGCTGATGCCTTCTTTCTCAGACAATACAAGCATCGTCCCCACGGTGCTCTTGCCACCTCTCCGGCCAATCATGAGTTCGGCACCCAGGATGGGAATGCCCATTACAATCAATGAGATTACGTAAATGATGACAAAAGCTCCGCCGCCATTCTCACCCGCCAGGTAGGTAAACCGCCAGATGTTCGACAACCCGACCGTACTGCCTATTGATGCCAGTAAGAACAGGTAGTTCGACGACCAGATTTTAGATTGACCTTTCTCCTCCATGAACAAAACGACTTAAAACACTCCTAGCAATCAGCCATTCAAATTATATTTCATAATCCTCCCATGGGGCCCTTCTTTGACCCGCTCTAGATCAAATACATCTCCTGACAGGCCTGCCTTGTTACCAAGCACGGAAGAGACGGAAGAATAATCTTCTTTATCCAAAGCCAAATCGAAAACTTTCAAATTCTCATCAAGATGGCTCGTGCCATTTGCTCCTACAATAATTCCTGCAACCTGCTTGCGATCCAGAATATACCGTGTGGCCACATTGGCAATACAAGAATGGTGCTTGTCAGCAATTTTTTTTAAAGTCTGCAGGAGAGTCTGAAAGAGATTCCATCCACCAAATTCTTCAATCATCAGCTTGTATTTCACCAATGATCGGTTGTTAAATGGTGGGGTAGGCTCAGGGATTCCCAGCCAGCGGTCACTTAAGAAACCACCGGCAACTGTACCATAGCACAGCAGGTGGATTCCATGCCTTAAGCAAAGTTCGATCAATGACTTCTCAGGGCGATCATCCAGTAAGGAATACTGAACTTGCACTGTGGCAAGGGGTATGCCCGCTTCGACCAATTGCCTTGTTGCCGAGGTATTGAAGTTGGTTCCGGAAATCAGGTTGATCTTGCCCGCTTGCTGCAGTTCTTTTAGCCAGTGTGCCGTTTCCACCCAGCCCGGAATATCATATGACCACCAACTGAACTGCACCATGTCAAGCCGTTCCTGATTCAAACGAACTAAAGATCTGTCGATAATTCTCTCGACATACGATTTATTGATCGCGGCTAACTGGTCGTAGTCGGGAACAAACTTGGTGAGCACCTTGATATCATCAATCCTTCTTATGCGGTGTTTTCTTTCTTTGAGGAACTTCCCGATAA
>JANYHW010000049.1 GCA_025358885.1 Cytophagales bacterium
CCCGACTTCATCACAGACAAATCAACCAAATGGCGTAATGCCTATTTTTGAAAAATAATATTTAAGGACCCCTTGGTCCGTGGCGCGTTTCGCGCCAAGATCGTCAGTTCTCCCGATAGCTATCGGGATGGCCGCCCCGACTTCATCTCAGACAAATCAACCGAAAGGCGTAATGCCTATTTTTGAAAAAAAATATTTAAGAGCCCCTTGATCTGTATCGCGTGGCGAGTTTCGCGCCAAGATCGTCAGTTCTCCCGATAGTTATCGGGATGGCCGCCCCGACTTCGCTCGCCGTAGTCCCGCTTCGGGACGAAGGCGAGCTTCGCCCGTGGAGACTCTGTTTCAAAGAAGAGTCTTGACGGCGAGCTATGTCGGGCAATGCCCGACTTCTTGCTTCGAAACAACATCTTCCAAATTGATTCGTGAATAGTTCAGGCAGGTCGACTTCGCTCGCCGCAGTCCCGCTTCAGGACGAAGGCGAGCTTCGCCCGTGGAGACTCTGTTTCAAAGAAGAGTTTTGACGGCGAGCTATGTCGGGCAATGCCCGACTTCTTGCTTCGAAACAACATCTTCCTAATAAGTTCGAGAATTGTTGAGGCAGATCGACTTTTCATCCGCTTTCTTTGAAATAGGTTTTCTATTAGAAAACTTTTTTATATTTGCCCGTGTTCAATATAATTGCACGAAAAACCCTGTTGGATTATTGTAAAGCTTATCCAAAGGCTTCAAATATGCTGATGGGATGGTACCACGAGCTTCTAAAGCAGGATTTTGAAAATTTCCAGCAATTGAAAAAAGTGTATGGAAATGCAAGCTTAGTGGGTGATGACAGGGTCGTGTTCAATATCGGTGGAAACAAATTCAGGTTGGTGGTACGCATTGTTTTTGAGTATAAGGTTATTCAGATTAAATGGTTCGGTACGCATGAAGAATATAACATCATTGACGTTACAAATATTAAATTTTTGAAGCCATGAAGCTGAAACCTATCAAGAGCCAAAAGGCATACGAAGCCCACCTGGCCTGGGTCGACACCATGCTTGACAGACGTGTGAAGCCTAATTCACCACAAGGTGAAGACCTCCAGGTGGTACTTCTGTTGATTAAGGCCTATGAAGACAAGAACTTTTCGATCCCAACACCCGATCCTATTGAGGCCATTAGGCTGAAAATGAATGCCTTGGGTCTCAAGAACAAGGATCTTGTCAACAAAGTCGGAAGCAAAGGCTATGTATCCGCAATTCTGAATCGCCGAAAACCACTTACCCTTGAATTGGCCAGGATTTTTTATCGTGAACTTGGCATACCTGCAGAAGTGCTGCTTTCCTAATGAGTAAATCAATCAGACAGCATCACTATTTAGGTATAATCATTTTAATTTAGCGCAATGGTTTGGTTCCGTGAATTCAGTTGGGTGGAGATGGTACTCGTCGGTGCCTTTATCATATTCTATGGTTTCTACCTTGTTCGCGTAATCCGCATAAGCCGGTCACTGAATACGCCATATTCTTCTGTTTTTGCCAAATTGTTCCTGCGTACACTCCTGTTCACCTTGCTGATAATTTCATTCCTGGGTCCCTCCTTTGGTGATTCCAAGAAGGAAATCAAATCGGTCGGCAAAGACATTATGATCTGCGTGGACTTGTCAAAGTCCATGGACGCATTCGATATTCAGCCTAGCAGGCTCGAAAAAATCAAGTTCGAACTGAAAAAAGTCATTGAAGCTTTTAATTCTGACAGGATTGGGATCATCATCTTCTCCTCAGAGGCTTTCATGCAATGCCCTCTTACGTATGATCAAAATGCGCTGGAACTATTTATCGAAACTATGAATACCAACCTGGTGCCTGCCTCGGGTACTGACTTTGGTCCACCCTTGCACATGGCTCTTCAAAAACTGGAAGACCAGGAAGGACCGCGCTCGAATCAAAAATCAAAAGTTATTATTCTGATCAGTGATGGGGAGGATTTCGGAGATGAAACAGACAAATATGTTAAGGATATCGACAAAGAAGATATAAAGTTATTTACGCTGGGAATTGGGACAGAACATGGAAGCCAGATCTACGCAGGACGGGGATATAAAACTGACCCAAAGGGCAATACGGTTGTATCAAAGCTCAATGCTTCTTCGTTAAAGAGATTGGCGAACCAGACCAGTGGTCAGTATTTTGAAATAAATGAATCTAACAACGATGTGGCCCGTTTGATTAGTACCATAAGTAAAATTGAGGGAGAAACACGCGATGCGCGCCTGGTGGATGTGTCGGCTAACCGTTATTTTTACTTCCTGCTTGCTGCCCTGGTCCTCATGGTGCTGGATGTGGTGTTGAGCGTTAAGACCGTGACCATATGACCCATTCCTTTTTGCTGATGTTATTTCTTCTTACCGGCCCGGGTCCGGGGGATATTGGTAAGATAAATAGCGCAAAGTCGGAGGCTAAAAAAGCGTACGAGCGGGGGGAATTCAAAAATGCAGCGACACAATATAAATTCCTGACTGACTCCATGGGTGTAAAGGAGGATGAGGTAAGCATGAACCTCGCCCACTCCTATTTCCAGATGAACGATACCGTCAACGCTCAAAACGCGTATCTGCCATTGGCGTCAAGCCTGAACAAGAAATTCAAGTCCCTTGCCAACCAGCAGTTGGGTGTGCTCGCCAATCGCCAGGGCAAGATTGAAGAAGCACTGAATTACTTTAAGAATTCACTTAAGGCCGATCCGACAAACGAAGAGGCTAGGTACAACTATGAAATGGTGAAGAAGAAACTGGAGGAAAAGAAAAAACAGGAGGAACAGCAAAAGAACAAAGACCAAAAGAAAGACGACAAGGACAAGAAGGACGACAAGAACAAAGATCAGAAAGACAACAAGGATAATAAGGAAAACAAAGACCAGAAGGATAAGAAAGACCAGAAAGACAAGGACAAGGATCAAAAAGACAAGGACAAGCAGGACCAGAAAAACAAGGAGCAGCAGGAAAAAGACAAGAAGCAAAAGGAAGAGCAACAGAAGAAGGATGAAGAAAGTAAGGACAAGGACAAAAAAGATATTCCTCCCTCCGTCTCAGAAAAACTAAAAGATATGAAGATGAGTGAGGACAAAGCCAGGATGGTCCTCGAAGCAATGAAAAACCAGGAAGTTCAATATTTACAACAAAACAAACGGAAGGCCACAAAGCCTCGGAGTAAGGGGAAACCGGATTGGTAGGGAAAGGGCTTTTAGATTTTGCACTTAACTATTGGCAGTCCGTGTATTGAATCATTAACATAAATTCTCAGCCCATGAAAGAAGTCTACATCGTTTCTGCAGTGCGCACCCCGATTGGAAGCTTTGGCGGATCGCTCGCAGGCATCAATGCAATAAAGCTGGGAGCAACAGCCTCGAAAGGCGCGCTTCAAAAGATTAACCTGGATCCGAAGTTGATTCAGGAAGTATATTTTGGCAATGTAATCTCCGCAGGATTGGGACAAGCACCAGCAACACAAGTCGCCGTAGGTGCCGGGTTGGGGTATGAAATACCCTGTACCCTGGTGAATAAAGTTTGCGCCTCCGGAATGAAAGCCATCATGCTTGGTGCACAGTCGATTATGCTAGGGCACAATGATGTGGTGCTGACGGGCGGAATGGAAAGCATGTCCAACATCCCTTATTATCTGTCGAAGGCCAGGTATGGATACAAGTACGGAAATGGCGAGTTAATCGATGGTCTTACCTACGATGGTCTTACTGATGTATATAATCATTGCGCCATGGGTGTTTGTGCCGACAACACAGCCAAAGAAATGCACATCAGTCGCCAGGAACAGGATGCCTATGCCATTGAGTCCTATAAGCGGTCGGCTGCGGCGTGGACTGCGGGAAAATTCAAAGACGAAATCGTTCCCGTGGAAATTCCGGGTAAGAAAGGTGACGTTACCATATTCTCAGAAGACGAAGAATACAAGAATGTTCATTTCGATAAGATTCCCGGCTTGAAGCCGGTGTTTTCAAAGGAAGGCACTGTCACTGCCGCTAACGCATCCACCATCAATGATGGCGCAGCCGCCGTTGTGTTGATGAGCAAAGAAAAAGCGCAGGCGTTGGGAATCAAACCCATTGCCCGCATCCTCGGCTTTGCCGATGCCGCCCAGGATCCGATGTGGTTTACAACGACACCTTCTATTGCAATTCCAAAAGCATTAAAATCGGCAGGCGTTGACAAAAAAGATGTTTCCTATTACGAAATCAATGAGGCATTTGCAGCTGTAGCCATTGCAAATAATGTCAAACTTGGTCTTGATCCGACAAAGGTCAATATTCATGGCGGCGCCGTCGCCCTGGGACATCCGCTTGGAGCATCAGGAGCAAGGATAACCACTACCCTTGCCAGTGTATTGAAGCAAAGCAATGCCGCCATCGGTGTAGCCGCCATTTGCAATGGCGGTGGCGGCGCCTCCGCGATAGTCATTGAGCGATTAAACTGATTCTTGGTCGATTCTATTCACTTAGCAAAATCCAAAGTCAATATTTTCGTTATGTAGATACCTGCCAATGCCAAACAAGTTTCATTACCTAATACTCCTCCTGCTTTTCTCGACAACCGTCCTTGGCCAGAAAAATATCAAAGTATTCTATGATGGAACCCGGAAGAAAATCCAGGAGGATTACTTTGTTTCTTCCCAAAATGATCAACTTCTCGATGGCCCATATAAAAGATATTTTCCCAACGGCAGACTGGAAATGGCAGGTGAATATAAAGATGGCAATAGGTCCGGGACATTTCTGGAATATTTCCCCGACGGAACCTTGCAGCGAAAGATTTCATACCTGAACGGAATGCGTCACGGCCCAGTCGAAGTATTTGACGAGACGGGGGAGCGAATCCAAAAGGCACTATACCAAAACAATCTCCTGGTCGATAGTGTCAAATCCTTTTACGGTACTGGGACTACCAAAAATGAAACCATGTTTGTTAAGGGTAAACCTGATGGGATGGTGCGTGAGTACTACCCTTCCGGTAACATCAAGAAAGAAATCACCTACAAGAACCGAAAACCAAATGGACTCACCACCCTTTATTACGAAGCTGGTGTAATCGCAACAGAAGCCAACTTCAAAGACGGCATCATCAATGGCTTTTACAAAACATATTACCCCAACGCACAATTGGAAACCATTTCCACCATGAAGGATGGTGAAAAGACAGGCAGTTTCAAGAATTATGATCAGCAAGGGCATCTCCTGCTGGAAGGCTTCTTTGCGGATGGCCGGCTTGTGGGCGAAAACCTTGCATACTATGCCGATGGAACGGTACGTCACCGATATCAATATAAAGACGGTGCCAAGACCGGCACCAATTTCGAATATCATTCCAACAGCAAGATCAAGACGCGCGAGCAGGTTGCATTCAATGGCATCGATGTCGCTGAAGATGGTTATGATGATACCGGAAAGGCAGTGTATGAGAAGCATTTCCGCAGGCAACGGCCACAAGGTACCTGGACATACTTCTATGATGACGGAAAGACACCCAGCGCTAAAGAAGCTTATGCCAATGGTCAATTGCAAGGCACCAGAATCACCTACTATCCCAACGGTGAGAAAAAAGCTGAGGAAACATACCAATACAACCTCATTACCGGCCTTGTTAAGAACTACTATGAAGACGGTAAGATCGAATCGGAAGTGGAGTACCGTTCAAGCCGACCTCATGGACTCTTCACCAGTTATTATCACAATAGCAAGATCAAGGAGCAGGGTGAGTACGTGGCTGGCAAAAAGCACAAGGAGTGGAAAGAGTTTGATGAGAAGGGGAATGTGACTAAAACTTTTGTCTTCAAGGCTGGAATATTGACGGAGGAGAAATAAGAATGATTGTTCAAACATTTAGATTTGCGCCTCCATTAATTCAAAATCCATTGGGCACTTATCAAATCAAGAAGAAATCCCTCATTCTCATCACTTTAATTGCCGGTTCCATTTTGCTGGGATGCAGCAAGAAAGACCAAGAACCGGGAACTCCTATACTCAGCGGTTTCACCCCAGAAGGAGGTATTCCTGGAGCAAGTGTGGTAATCAACGGAAAAAATTTCTCAACTACGTTACTGAATAATTTTGTGACATTCGCAGGGGATCTTCAGGCAACAGTTATCGCTGCAACCAGTACCCAACTTACCGTAACTACTCCATCACACTTTGTTTCCGGAAAGATTAAGGTTATTGTCGGGAATCAATCTGTCACGTCTTCCACTGACTTTATAAGGCGATTCAATGTGACAACATCGGCTGGTAATGGCATCGCCGGATTTGGCGATGGGCCTCTCGCCAACGCGATGTTCTCATCACCAACTGGTGTCGCAGTATCCCTCCAAGATTATTCGGTTTATGTTGCAGACAGGCTCAACCATAGAATTAGAAAAATAGCGCCCGATGGGAGGACGGTAAGTACTTTCGCTGGTACTGGCACACCGGGCTATTTGGATGGGCCGGGGGCAACAGCCCGATTCAATGATCCCATTGGATTGGCAGTAGGTTTAGGTGACGACATTTATGTGGCCGACTACGGAAACAACAGGATCCGGAAAATTTCAATGGATGGCACCGTGTCGACACTCGCTGGCGATGGAATTGCTGGATCGGTAGACGGTACTGGACTGTCAGCAAGGTTCAATGCTCTATCCGGAATAACCATCGACATCGGTAATGGCAATATTCTTTATGTAACCGATGGCAATCATGTTCGGAAGATCACAACAGACGCCAGAGTTGTGACAACCTTGGCTGGGACTACCGCGGGGTTTGCA
>JANYHW010000067.1 GCA_025358885.1 Cytophagales bacterium
CTCCGACCAGGATTTCTGCAGAGGCATTGCGCTCCTTGAACAATACAACTTTACTTTCGATATTCTCATCTATCACAGCCAATTGCCACTGGCGCTGCCGTTCATAAAGAAATTCCCCGGCCAGGCCTTTGTCATTGATCACCTGGCCAAGCCACCCATCCGACAACAGCAACTTAAGCCATGGAAGCAGCACCTTCAACAGATTGCCATGCACGAAAACGTGTATTGCAAAATTTCCGGATTCGTTACAGAAGCAGACTGGAAAGGTTGGAAGATTGCCAATTTCAAAAGTTATTTCGACACCGCGCTCGAAGCCTTCGGTCCGCGCAGGCTTATGTATGGCTCCGACTGGCCGGTATGTCAGTTGGCAGCGTCTTATGACCAGCAACTGGAGATCGTTCGACAGTTTATTGAACCTTTGTCGCCGGGAGAAAAGAAGGCAATCATGGGTGAAAATGCGACCCGTTTTTATCACCTTTAATCAACGAACAGCAATTTATGGACCTTCACCTCAAGAATAAAGTCACCATTGTTTCAGGTGGAGCGAAGGGAATCGGAAAGGCGATTTGCATTCAACTGCTGGAGGAAGGTAGCGTTCCCATTTTGCTTGATCTGGATGAGACAGCCGGAAAAAATTTTTGCAAGAAGTTTCCTAAAGCACATTTCATTGGCATCGATCTTAATGATGCCTTCGCTTGTCGCAAAGCGGTGGAAAAGACGGAAAAAAAATTGGGGCATATTGATGGATTGGTCAACAATGCGGGATTCAATGATGCAGTAGGATTGGAAAAAGGTACACCACAGAAGTTTATCCAATCGATCAATAGAAATTGTGGTCATTATTTCTCCCTAGCCCATTACTGCCTGCCTCACCTGAAGAAATCAAAAGGCTCCATCGTCAACATTGCTTCCAAAGTCGCCCTGACCGGCCAGGGCAATACATCGGGCTATGCCGCTGCGAAAGGAGCTATCCTTGCTCTCACGCGCGAGTGGGCTGTGGAACTCCTGCCCTACTCTATCCGGGTGAATGCCCTGGTCCCCGCTGAAGTCTGGACAGACATGTATCAATCTTGGATCAATACGTTTCCTGAACCGGAAGTCAGGAAACGGGAGATTGAAAAGAAGATTCCCCTGGGGAAGAGAATGACGACACCTGAAGAGATTGCCTTCATGACGTTGGTGTTGCTCTCAGAGCGGTCAAGCCATCTCACCGGACAGTGGATTAATGTGGATGGCGGATATATCAATCTCGACAGGGCAATCTAAAAAATAACGCATGGCCTTTGCATCAACAGAACCGCTGCAGGTGAATCCTGATGACTCGGGCAAATCTTACAGGATTCCTTTTATTCTTGTCACTAGTCTCTTCTTCCTCTGGGGTCTCGCGAATATTCTCAACTCTGCGCTCATTGCTCACTTTCAACCTGTATTCGATATCAGCAGAACACAGGCCCTGTTGGTGGAAACGGCGTTTTACTTTGGATACTTCACCATCGCCATTCCCGCAGGACTTTTTATCGAACGATACAATTACAAAAAAGGAATTATTCTTGGCCTGCTGTTGTATGCGCTTGGCGCTTTGCTATTTATCCCTGCCGCTAAACTACTCACCTTCAGTTTCTTTCTCATTGCCCTGTATATCATCGCCAGCGGCCTTGCATTTTTAGAGACTGCGGCGAATCCATATGTTTCCATTTTGGGTAAACCTGAAACTGCCGTTCAGCGGCTTAACTTCTCTCAATCATTTAACGGCGTGGCACTCGTGGTTGGGCCTTGGATTGCAGGTCAGTTCATATTCTCAGGGAACGAACAAATAAACTCGGCCATTGATAAACAAAATGCAGCAGAGTCCGTGATTCTGCCCTATGCAGTCATCGGAGGAGTTGTGTTGCTCATTGCAGTCCTATTTTATTACATGAAGATGCCGGAACCTGTCAAGGGTGTGAAACTTATGTTTGACAGAAGTATTTTCAAACAAAAACACCTGATGAGCGCTGTCGTGACTCAATTATTTTATGTTGG
>JANYHW010000100.1 GCA_025358885.1 Cytophagales bacterium
TTTAGTATAAAAGGTGACGTTGATTTCAAGAACGTTGCACCCAAATGTTCATTTATTACACCCGTCCCCGGTGGCATCGGCCCGATGACCATTGCCTCCCTTCTTCTCAACACCCTTCGCGCTACCGAACTGCGTCATCCCTAAGAATGCCCGCGAAACATCAACACCTCAACACGTCAACACCTCAACACCTCTCCTTACCGCTGATGGAGGACTTCTACACCATCCAGGGAGAAGGCTCATACCAGGGCCATGCTGCATACTTTGTCCGGCTCGGAGGCTGCGACGTGGGTTGCGTATGGTGTGATGTTAAAGAATCGTGGCCTGTGGATGCACATCCAAAAACGGAAATCAGAACAATAGTGTCACGCGCTAAGAAATCTGGTGCACCCATTGGGGTCGTAACGGGCGGTGAGCCTGCCATGCACGATTTAACGGAGTTGACCAAGGCATTTAAAGATAATGGAATTCGAACACACGTTGAGACCTCTGGAGCCTACCCGCTGACAGGAATATGGGACTGGGTATGTCTGTCCCCCAAAAAATTCAAAGCCCCTGTTGATTCAGTCTATTCTCAGGCCAATGAAATGAAAATCATTGTTTACAACAGAAGTGATTTTGAGTGGGCGGAGAAGGAAGCCACGAAGGTGTCTGCCAATTGTCGCTTGTTTCTCCAGCCGGAATGGTCGAAAGAAAAGGAAATGTTGCCACTCATCATCGACTTTGTGAAAGGCCATACCCGTTGGTCAATTTCTCTTCAGGTCCATAAATACATGAACATCCCCTGATGGCGTTATATCTTCTGATATCAATCTCATAGGATGAAAAAATGGCCGCTTTTCTTGCTTTTGATTGCATGCGTTCTGATGGTGAAGGCACAGCCCGTCCTGAGTACCAGGAACAAGAAGGCCATAGAACTTTATAATGTGGCTGACAACTATCGCGTAAGAGGCGAATACCCGCAAGCCATTTCGTTGCTCAAACAGGCCATCGACAAGGACAAGAATTTTTCTGAAGCATATTTCAGGTTGGCGTTGATTCATAAATCATTACGGGAGTATCCGAAGGCTACCGAATATTATCTCCAGGGTCTTGGAATGAATGTAGACATCAAAAAACAAAAGCCCTATTTCTTCGAACTGGGAGAAGTATATATGTTGCAAGGCGACTATGAAAAATCTCTTCAATTTGTAAACCGCTATCTGGATAATGAGATTGTGAACAAAGCAAAGATTGATCAGGCGACTATGTGGAGGCGCAACGCCACGTATGCCCTACGCAATCAAAAGATCGCTTCTCAATTTCAGCCGCACGAGTTGGGGGACACCGTAAATGCTTTCGCTATGCAATATTTTCCGGTACTTACCGCCGATGAACAAGAACTGATCTTCACCCGCCGCATGGGTGGAGGCCAGGAAGATGACGAAGACCTGGTGGTAAGTAGAAAAGACGCGCGTGGAAAATGGATGAAGCCAGTAGAAATTTCTCCAAATATTGATTCACGCCTTAACGAAGGCACTTGCACCATCTCAGCGGATGGACGACAATTAATTTTTACTTCATGCATTGGACGGCGTGGATATGGAAGTTGTGATTTATTTGAGAGTAGAAAGATCGGGGAGGAGTGGACGGTTCCTGTCAACCTTGGTCCACAGATCAATTCTGCTGCATGGGAATCGCAACCTTCACTTTCCTCTGATGGCAGGATGTTATTTTTTGTCTCTGACCGGAAAGGAGGTCTCGGGAACAAGGATATCTACGTGAGCTACAAACTGGACGAGAACCGATGGACGCCTGCCGAGAACCTGGGAACAAAAATTAATACCCCTTACGAGGAGATCTCTCCTTTCATTCATGTGAATAGCCGAACCTTGTTTTTTGCTTCTAATGGAAGGCCGGGGTTCGGCGGCTTCGATCTTTACCGCAGCGAGCGTGAAAATCTTCAATGGACAGAGCCCACAAACTTCGGTTCCCCTGTCAATACTTACGAAGACCAGTTCTCTCTTTTCATCACGGCCGATGGGCAGCGGGGTTTCTATTCTCACGAGGAAAACGGAAAAATGAATTCTTCCAGGATTATTGAGATTACGATTCCGGAGGAACTTCAGCTTCGGTATAAGAGCAATTATGTGAAGGGAATTGTGTACAACAAAAAAACGAAGCGGCCTCTCAAAGCCAGGGTGGAGCTATTCAATATCAACAAGAATGAGTTGACCTCTTCCGTGGATTCAGATTCCGTTACAGGCGAATATCTCATGGTTCTCACCCAGGGTGCGGACTATGGATTGTATGTAAGCAGACCAGGGTATCTATTTCAGAGCCTGAACTTCAACTTTGAGGTGGAGGAGAATTTCACACCCATAGCGCTCGATGTGTTTCTCGATCCCGTGGAAATGGGCGCGTCAGCGGTGTTGAACAATATTTTCTTTGATCTCAATAAATATGAGTTGAAAGATAAATCCATCACCGAGCTCGATAAGGTACTCAGGTTTTTGAACGAGAATCCTTCCATCCGTGTGGAGATCAGCGGCCATACCGACAATGCCGGGACCCCTGCCTACAACCTTCAGCTTTCACAGAAACGTTCTCAGTCGGTAGCTGCGTATTTGATTGAACACGGCGTAGATTCAAAGCGATTGATACAAAAGGGATATGGCGCTGATAAACCCCTCAAGCCCAATGATACGGAGGAGAACAGACAAATAAATCGACGGATTGAGTTCAGGGTGGTGAAGTAAATTGCCTTAACTTTTGCCTGCCTCCTGCCTCATCAAATAGTTTTGCACGTAATCGGTTGTCCCCTCTTCCAGAGAATGGAATGGTTTGGTGTACCCGATTCCCCGTAATTTCTCCATCTTCGCTTCGGTAAAATACTGATACGTGTCGCGGATATCGGTGGGTGTATCAATGAATTCTATCTGTTCAGACTTGTTCAGCGCCTTGAACACGGCTCGCGTCAAATCAAGAAAAGTGCGCGCCTTGCCAGAGCCCAGGTTGTAGATGCCGGAATTCTTTCTCGTGTGCATGAGAAATGAGCATACCTCCGCCACATCTTTCACATAGACAAAGTCGCGCATCTGCTCACCATCTTTATATTTTGGATTGTGGGACCGGAACAAATTCATCTTACCGCTTTTCTGTATTTGATTGAATGAGTGCCATATGACGGAGGCCATCCGGCCCTTGTGATATTCGTGGGGACCATACACGTTAAAAAACTTCAGTCCAGCCCAGAACAATGGTTTTTCTTTCTGCTGCAATGCCCACACATCAAAATCCTGCTTGGATTGACCATATGGATTAAGCGGTTTGAGTTTGGTAATAACGCTTTCATTATCATCATACCCTGCTTCACCCAAACCATACGTTGCTGCCGAGGAGGCATACACCAGGGGAATCTGATGCTTGACGCATCGCGTCCAGATTTCCCTGGTATATTGAGTGTTGAATTTCCTTAGCTTTTCCTTATCGAATTCAGCTGTGTCTGTGATTGCTCCGATATGGAAAATGAATTCTACCAGTTCAAACTGCTTGTCCAGCCAGGGTATGAATTGCCCGATGTCAACTTTTTCTTGTATGCGGAGACCTTCGAGATTCTTGTTTTTGATCGCGTCATCGAACTGGTCGACAGCGATCACCGCATTAAAATTTTCTTCGTTGAGCCTCTTGATTAAATAGCTGCCGATGAATCCGGCAGCACCTGTAACGACGATCATCTTCATTAAACTTTGCTGCAAGTTAATGTATATTTGCGGCAGTTTTTATGATTTACGTAAGCAGAAAAGAGCATTTTAATGCCGCACACAAGGTCTCGAATCCGGCATGGAGCAAGGAGAAGAACCTTGAAGTATTTGGTCCCTGTGCCAATGAAAACTGGCATGGACACAACTATGATTTGATTGTCACGGTCAAGGGAATGCCCAACCCGGACACTGGGTTTGTCATTGATCTTAAAAAACTCGGCGACCTTATCCGCAACGAAGTTATCGAAAAGCTGGACCACAAGAATCTCAACCTTGATGTCGATTTCATGAAAGGCAAAATGGCCAGTACAGAAAATCTTGTGTTCGAGATTTGGAAGATCCTCGCCCCCAAAATATCAACCCTGGAACCCAAGGCCGGGCTGCACTCCGTCCGCCTTTTCGAAACCATCAATAACTATGTTGAATACTTTGGTGAATGACCATATCACGCCTACTTGTAATTCTTAATACTCCCCATGCGTTATTACATCATAGCCGGTGAGCGTTCAGGTGACCTTCATGGAAGCAATCTCATCAAGGCGCTTCAGACGAGGGACTCTTCGGCTACATTCCGCGGATTCGGCGGTGATGAGATGAAAGCTGCAGGTGCGGACATCGCTGTTCATTTTGGCGAACTGGCATTCATGGGGTTTGTCACATTGCTGGCTAACTATAGTACCATTCGCCGCATGCTCAAATTCTGCAAAGAGGATATAGTGGCTTTCAAGCCGGATGTAATCATACTTATCGACTACGGAGGATTCAACCGCAGGATCGCTAAGTTTACCAAAGCCAAGGGGCTGAATACTTTCTATTACATCCCCCCGAAGATCTGGGCGTGGTATCAGAGCCGCGCAAAGGAAATCAAAGCCAATGTGGACAGACTCTTTGTTATCCTTCCCTTCGAGAAAGAGTTTTACAAGAAATATGACTGGGAGGTTGACTATGTGGGCAACCCTGTGCTCGATGCTGTGAAAGCCTTCACGCCGGATCAGGATTTTCTTATCAAAAACAAATTGCCTTCCGACAAACCCATTGTCGCCTTGTTGCCCGGGAGCCGAAAGATGGAGTTGAAAAAAATTGTCCCTGTCATGGCCGAGGTAATCAAAAGACACCCCTCGCTTCAGTTTGCGGTTGCCGCGATTGATGGTCTGGATGCATCATTGTATGCACCGCTCCGGGCGCTACCTCGCGTAATACTTGTTCATGACGACACTTACAACCTGCTTCATGTGGCTACGGCAGCCATCGTGACCTCTGGTACCGCTACTCTGGAGACGGGATTGCTGCGTGTGCCTCAGGTATGTGTGTACAAGGCTGGTTGGCTTGAGTTTCAAATCGCCAGGGCTTTGGTAAAAGTGCCGTTCATTTCATTGATTAACCTGATTGCAGGCAAGGAAGTCATTCGTGAAATGATTCAAACAGAAGCCACAGTCGAAGGAATTTCAAATGAGTTAAGTAAACTCGTTACCGATAAGGCATATCGGGATGAGATTCGCAGGGAGTACGAACATATTTATCACATACTGGATACCGGCTCAGCGTCTGAAAATACGGCAGATTTAATGATGAAGTATTTGCTGGAAAAGGTCTAAGGCTGTCAGCGACACCTAGGCCACTTTCAGTTTACTGTAGCGCGACTTGCTGAATTTATCTTCCGCATACGCACGCGTAATCACCAGGCGATCGCTGGTTTTGTCAGAAGGAAGTTCAAACATGGCATCGTTGATGACCGCCTCGCAAATGGAGCGAAGTCCACGAGCACCCAGCTTGAATCCCATGGCCTTCTCCACTATAAAATCAAGTGCGCCATCTTTGAATTCGAGCTCGATGCCCTCCATCTCAAACAGCTTCTTGTATTGCTTCACAAGGGCGTTCTTAGGCTCGACGAGAATCTTCTTCAGGGCGACCGTATCCAAAGGATTCAAGTAGGATACAACGGGCAGACGACCGATCAATTCAGGAATCAAACCGAAGCTTTTCAAGTCCTGGGCGGACACAAATTGCAATAGGTTATCGTTATCAATATCTGTTGGATGCAGTCCATCGGTTGTTGAGAAGCCCAGCGGGCGCGTATTTAGCCTTCTTGAAATTAGTCTTGACAATCCTTCAAAAGCACCACCGCAAATGAATAGAATATTTTCTGTGTTTACGGTGATCATTTTCTGATCAGGATGCTTACGCCCTCCTTGCGGGGGAACATTCACGGCCGTGCCTTCCAGCAATTTGAGCAATGCCTGCTGCACGCCCTCACCGCTCACGTCACGCGTGATGGAAGGATTATCCGATTTCCGGGCGATCTTATCAATCTCGTCTATGTATACGATTCCCCGTTCTGCAGCTTCAGTATTATAATCTGCAGACTGCAGCAGGCGAGTTAAAATGCTCTCAACATCTTCTCCCACGTAACCTGCTTCGGTCAGCACCGTGGCATCAGCAATACAAAATGGAACTTGCAGAATCTTGGCCAATGTACGTGCGAGGTAGGTCTTTCCAGTTCCTGTTTCACCCGCCATGATGATGTTTGACTTTTCAATCTGTACATCACTCACTTCTGACTTCCGTTGCATCAGGCGCTTGTAGTGGTTGTACACCGCCACAGACAATACCCGTTTTGCCTGATCCTGACCGATTACATATTCATCCAGGAACTTCTTGATCTCCTTCGGCTTAATGAGTTTGAAATTGGGCAGGTTCCCAATCTCTACCTTGTTTTTCTTTTCCTCCTGCAGGATTTGAGTAGCCTGGGTTACGCACTTATCGCAAATGTGGGCATGGATGCCTGAAATCATTAGGTCCACGTCCTTTTTGTTCCTTCCGCAAAATGAGCAGGTAACTTCAGCCATGATTATAAGAAATGTGAAAACCGATCTAAATACAAAGGTACCGAGTATTTGGGGAAATGGCTAATACCTGGCCGGGCCACGTTATTGGCCGAAATCGCCAGAATCCAAACCCAGCATGCTGTTGCTATTTCTTTCTTTCCAGCACCTCGTCAATCAATCCATACTCCTTCGCTTCTGCCGCACGCATCCAGAAATCCCGGTCGGAGTCTTTTTCAATTTTTGCGAAAGTTTGTCCGCTGTGCTTGGCGAGAATATTATAGAGATCCTTTTTTACTTCCAGTGTCTGTTTCAATGCAATTTCCATATCTGAACTCTGGCCTTGCATGCCTGAAGAAGGCTGGTGAATCATAATGCGGGCATGGGGTAAGGCGGACCGCTTTTTGTCGGCTCCTGCAGTCAGTAAGACCGCTCCCATGGAAGCTGCCAGACCAGTACAAATAGTGGCCACATCGGGATTAACATATTGCATGGTGTCGTAAATCCCCAAGCCAGCATAGACTGATCCACCCGGGCTGTTGATGTACATGATGATATCTTTCTTGGGGTCGGCTGACTCCAGGAACAGAAGCTGGGCAGTAATCAGGTTAGCCACCTGGTCGTCGATGCCCATGCCCAGGAAAATAATCCGGTCGGAGATCAATCGGGTAAAAACGTCGATGGCGCGAAAATTCCCCGGGCGCTCTTCGATCACATATTGAGTCATGTTCTCAATTTGTCCGGCATAACTGTCGATGGTGAGTCCGCTCATGCCAAGGTGCTGTGTGGCGTACTTTCTGAATTCGTTGTTCTTATCCATAAATTTTATAGTCAGTTGATTATTACACGGTTAAGGGAATGAACGGAAATAATAAGTTTTTATTTCAGGAATTATTTCATTGCGAAGGAAAAAATCCAAATCAATGATAGCAAGAAAATTCCAGAAAAAAAGCCCTTTCGCAAGGGCCAATTCTTAAACGGTTGAGGGTGCGTGAAGGTTCATCAACCCTCGTTTTTAGTTCCTTAGTGGTTGTGTGCCGCCGCCAATGTCTTGAACTCATCCAGGCTCACCTGCTTGTCTTGCACCGTAATGTTCTCCTTCACCACTTTCATGATTTTTTCCATTCGGATCTGGTTATACAATCTCATGAAATTTTCACCCTTGCCATCCTGACCCGATAAGTAATTATCTGCAATTGAATCAAACTTATCACCCAGTTGCTCTGCAATTGCAGGTCCACCGAACTGCTGGGCGATGAGTTGCTTTGCGCGGGATTTTACCTCACCACTTTCAACCTGGACCTTGTGAAGTTCCGCGATCTTGTTCTTGATCAGGTCCCATTTCAAACCATTCTTGTAGTCTTCGAACTCTTTACCGATAATTTCATCCGTGATTTTTCCCTCACCGGAGGTTTTTAACCAGGTTTTTAGAAATCCGTCAGGCATATTGACCTTGGTATGGTCTGACAGGTGATGCTGAATTTCGTGCTCAAGCAGATGATTGGTCTCGCGCTGATAATTTTCCTTGATCGTCTCCCTGATCTTGTTGAGAAGCTCTTCCTCAGACTTCACCACATCTTTTCCAAACACCTTATCAAACAGTTCCTGGTTCATGGAGGCAGGTTCGACATGACTGACGTTGGTAATCTTTACTGAATAGGTCCCTTTGGCATCCTTGGCTTCTTCTTCCGTCACGTTGATGGCCTGAGATATGGTTAAGGGATCTTTTGAAATCTTTTGGACATCAAAACTCACCACATCGTCTTTCTTGAGTCCGATAAATTTCTTTTGCTCGCCCTTGATGATTTTTGTGATGGGGATGTAGGATGACTTGGGGCTGCCTGCAGGATCGATTATCTCTCCCGTCAATTCTCCGAACAGGTTGTCCTCCTCGCCACTTACTTCAGGATACGTGATATTTCCAAAACGCCTTTTGATGTCTTCAATCACCTTCTATCTCATTCCGTTTCAGATTATATCAAGGAAAAAAAACTGAACATCCTGGGCGACCCACTCCCCAACCAGGAGAAGGCACGGCTGATTGACTGGGAGACACAAAAGGACTTTGAATTTGAATTCCAGGTCGGACTCGTCGAGGACTTCACGATTGATATCTCTCCCAAGGTGAAAGTCAAATCATATACGATAGAAGTCGACCAGAAAGTCATGGATGAGGCGATTGAAGACATCAAAAGGCGGTTTGGAAATATTACCTATCCTGAGGCAAGC
>JANYHW010000185.1 GCA_025358885.1 Cytophagales bacterium
GGAGAGAAATAATAATGTGGCGGCCTTTTTCATATCAAAACGTATAGCTCAATAACTCCACAAAAGGTAATGGAATTTTGGAATACTTATCGATAGAATCCTTCGGATGGGAGCAATTGTGCTGACCGATGCGGGGACAACGGGACTATGCTTCCGGCGCAGCTTCCACAGCCTCCTGAAGGGTAATCCAAAAATTGTTGTACCCTTCACCCACCTGGATGTTCAGCCTGCCGAGGGCAAGCATCTCCAGAATTGCCAGGAAATTAAATATAAGGGCCACGCGTGTTGGATTGAGTTCTACCATTTCAGTAAATGAAAGGGTGCGCTTGCGCGTCAACTCATTCAGAATATATTCCTTCTGTCCTTCAACCGTGTAAGGATATTGAACGACCTGATGAACCGGACGATTCTTCTCAGCCTCGTACCGCTTCATTACCTTCTCCACGACCTGCATGAGTTTGTAAAGATCAACGTCCTGGAGTTCAGCCTCGACGTTGACACTTGCAGCGAGCGACTTGAGCTCTCTCAGGATATTGCCTCGTTTTTCTTTCTGCAATTCATTCTCTTCCATTTTCTGGAAAGAATCGATTACAGACTTGTACTTTTTATACTCAAGGAGGTGCTTGATCAGTTCTTCACGCGGATCGATTTCGTTTCCTTGTTCGTCGAGTTGTGGACGGGGGAGCAACATTTTGGATTTGATCCTCATCAGGGTAGCGGCAACGAGAATGAACTCACTGGCAAATTCTACATTGAGGGTTTCCAAATGGTGGAGGTAGTTCAAAAAGTCGCTTGTGATCCTGGAGATGGGAATGTCATAGATGTCAAGCTCATCCCGTTCAATAAAAAACAGCAACAAGTCAAAGGGACCTTTAAACAAGGGGAGCTTTACTTCAAAATTCTCTTCGGTCATAGGCGCGCAAAATTATCAAATACCCCGATAAAACCGGAATGAAAATCAAATCTGTAAATTTGAGAGAAATTTGACCCCAAATCAGGTTTAAACAGTTACCTTAATCAGTTGTTTGAGGATTATCATCCCGAATTGAACAATGCTCATTACCCCAGGTAAACTTCTTGCTCAAATCGATAGCCCGGCCGACCTTAAAAAGCTGGATCAGGCTCAACTGGTACAGCTGTGCCAGGAATTGAGGCAATTTATCATCGATAACGTATCCATTTATGGTGGCCATTTTGGTGCCAGCCTTGGGGTGACGGAACTGACTGTCGCTCTGCACTATGTGTTTAATGCCCCCTATGATCAAATCGTATGGGATGTTGGTCACCAGGCCTATGGCCATAAGATACTTACTGGTCGCCGCGATGCCTTTCACACCAACCGACTCTACAAGGGAATATCAGGGTTCCCAAAAAGAAGGGAAAGTGAGTATGATACGTTTGGCGTAGGTCACTCATCCACCTCAGTTTCTGCATCCCTTGGGATGGCTGTGGCATCAAAGTATCTTCACCTTGATGACAAGCAACATGTTGCTATCATTGGCGATGGTGCACTTACCGGTGGTATGGCATTTGAAGGATTGAACCATGCCGGCGTGTCGGACACGAACATTCTGATTATTCTCAACGACAACTGCATGTCGATTGATCCGAATGTAGGTGCACTGAAAGATTACCTCACTGACATCACTACTTCGCAGACCTATAACCGGTTTAAAGATGATGTGTGGAACTTGTTAGGGAAACTTTCGAAATTTGGAAAGAATGCCCGGGAGGTTGCCTCAAAAGTGGACACCGCCCTCAAATCGGCGCTACTCAGTCAAAGCAACCTTTTTGAATCCTTGAATCTCCGGTATTTCGGCCCGGTGGATGGCCATGATGTGGATCACCTCGTGGCCGTTTTGAAAGACCTGAAGAATATCAAGGGACCCAAAATACTTCACTGTATCACAGTGAAGGGAAAGGGATATGGCCCGGCCGAGACCGGTAACAAAACAACATGGCATGCCCCTGGCACTTTTGATAAGATTACAGGGGAGATACACAAAAAGACATACGACAGGCCCCAGCCACCCAAGTACCAGGATGTATTTGGACACACCATGGTGGAGTTGGCGAAGATGAATGATAAGATCATCGGTATCACACCCGCGATGCCATCAGGATCGTCGATGAACATCATGATGAAGGAAATGCCTGACCGTGCATTTGATGTAGGCATAGCCGAACAGCATGCGGTGACTTTTTCTGCCGGGCTGGCCACCCAGGGGTTAATTCCATTCTGCAACATCTACAGCTCATTCATGCAGCGTGCTTATGATCAGGTAGTACATGATGTGTGTATCCAAAATCTACCCGTAAACTTTTGCCTGGATAGGGCCGGTTTTGCGGGTGCCGACGGTCCTACACACCATGGCGCGTATGACATTGCTTATTTTCGATGCCTGCCAAACATGATTGTGGCAGCGCCCATGAATGAAAGTGAGTTGCGCAGCCTTATGTATACGGCCCAGCTTCCGAGAACTGGGACGGCATTTTCTATCCGCTATCCCCGTGGACAAGGGGTCATGGAACAATGGCGCACACCTTTTGAGAAAATCGAAATTGGTACAGGTAGAAAAATCAGGGATGGAGAGGAGCTGGCGATCCTTACCCTTGGGCATGTGGGAAACTATGCTGTCAATGTGTGCGAGAAACTGGAAGCACAAGGAATAGACATTGCCCACTACGATCTTCGTTTTGTGAAACCGCTGGATAAAAAACTTCTTCACGAAGTCTTCTCTAAGTATAGGAAGGTCCTCACCGTGGAGGATGGTTGTTTGCAGGGTGGGTTCGGTAGTGCCGTGCTTGAATTCATGGTTGATCAAGGATATCATGCCGAAGTGAGAAGACTGGGTATTCCGGATGCGGTGATTGAACATGGTGAGCAGATTGAACTGCATGATGAAAGCGGCTTTGGTCCGACCGGGATTGAACGGGCTGTCATGTCCATGCTGGAGTCAGTCTCAAAACTGGCATAATGTCGTCGCTGCATTTTCGGGAAGCAGGCAATGGCCCTCCGATTATATTACTCCACGGTTTTTGTGAGACGAGTGAAATCTGGGATGATTTTGTTCCCCCATTGGCCACTCAATTTCGGGTTCTCATGCCAGACCTTCCCGGTTTTGGCAAGTCAGGAATTATCCCCGGACTATTTATCATTGATCAGGTTGCCGATAATGTTGCAACATGGATTTCATCGCTCGAGATTCCTGCAGCCATGGTGATTGGCCATTCTCTTGGAGGGTATGTTACACTGGCCCTTGCAGAAAAATATCCCGAGAAGGTGAAGGGGTTTGGGTTATTCCACTCCACAGCATTCGCCGATTCTCCGGAGAAAAAAGAAAACCGGGACAAAGTAATTGAATTTGTTTCGGAGCATGGTGTGAAACCATTCTTATCCACCTTTGTACCTGGCTTATTCTTTGACAAGTCACATCCTGCAATGCCCATTGTTCATAGGATTGCATCTCAGACCGACAGGGTGACCCTTCTTCGGTATACCGCAGCGATGCGTGATCGACGAGATCGATCAATGATGTTAAGTAAAAATGAAATTCCTAAGTTACTAATCGCCGGAAGGGAGGATGTATCTGTCCCCATCCAGGCCTCCAGGGAAATGGCTAAAATGGGTCAAAAATCAAGTTTTTTTGAACTGTCCGGGGTGGCCCACATGGGCTTTTTTGAGGCAAAAACAGAATGTCAAGACATTATTACGAGATTTACCGAGTCGTTATTTTTCAATAATTAGATTTATTTTCACTTGCATTGGAATTTTTCCAGTAATCACGCTAAATTGGTGATTCATTTAGAATTGCACGTATTACCCAGAGTCTTATATTTGTCTTCATTAATTAACAGAAAACACTAAAACACCATGGCTGAAAGTCCTTACGCATCCTGGAATAGCTTGGCCCACAATCTGGCATATATGTGCTGGGCAGTGGGCATTTTGGTAGTATTAGGATACATTGTCAGGCTGTCCACCGTTCCGGACAGCAAGGACAAGTACGACTTTATCAACCGACATGAGGTCAATTTCCTGTGGTATTCCACTTTGATTCTAATTGTAGGCGCCTGCTTCTTTTTTAACGGTAACATTATTGAAATAACGACCATCATGTATTTCGTTAGGGGCTTCCTTACAATCATGATGGGTATCATCGTAGCCCTCATTATTCAGAATCTTCTCAAGTTTTACTACCCGTTCTTCATTGAGAAAAGATTGAAAGTATTGAGGTATCGGCCAAGAATATCCCCCAAAACTGGCAAACCGATGAAGTTGCTGAGTGAGGAAGAAGAAGACGTGCACCTCGATGAGGGGATGCAGGCGGAAGAAAACCTGTATTCTGTAGACTACGACGTGTGGAAAGATGAAGAAACCGGCTTCATCAAGATAGAAAAATACGCAGGGCATTTGCATGCGATCCAGTGCCCGGAATGTAACTACCAGACCTTCAAGGTGCAGAGGGAAGAGATTGTTAAGCAGCCTACTGAAACTGAAGAAGGCGAAATTATCAAGCATTATCAGTGTTCCTACTGTGGTTATAAGGCCCGCAAGAATGTTGTCTTGAAGCAACAAGTGAAGGCGGTAGAATCAACCACCGCAACAGCATAACCCATTTAAGTTATATCGCGAAGAGCCCTTCTGAAAAGAAGGGCTTTTTATTTATGCGCCTATCCTCACAGGTAATTTGATCTGATCGGCATAAAAATTCATACGGCTGTGACCGGTATCAAGGGGAAGAATTTTTTCGATCAGGTCTTTCTTGTGGTTGTAAAACACCTCGAGGTAAATATTTCCAAGGAGGTAGAGATTCACTTTGTATCCATAGTAGCGGATGCTCATCACACAGGCGCCATGCTCGTACAGCAATCCAATCTGCTTGGGGAGTGGTTGATGGCGAAACTCCTGGTACGTGATCATGAAATAAATTTATGAAAAAGTATTTCGATGATCAAAGACATATATCACTCAGAGCCCCCGAAAGAGGAGACCCTGGGGCATTAGGATAAATTCTTTTGGAAGAAGGCGAGGGTCCGCTCCCAGGCAAGCTTGGCCGCAGCTTCATTGTAGCGCGTGGGTGCTGTGTCGTTGTGGAAGGCATGTTGTGCACCTTCGTAGGTGTAAAGCTCATACTTCACATTCGCTTTTTTAAGGGCCTCTTCATACGCGGGAATGCCAGCGTTGATGCGCTCGTCTGTCCCGGCATAGTGTAGTTGCAGGGCAGCCTTGATGCTTGGTACATCTGCAGCTTCGGGCTGTCGACCGTAAAAGGCTACGGCTGCTTTTAACGTGGGGACATGCACCGCCAACTGATTCACCATGCCGCCTCCCCAGCAGAATCCCACTGTTCCAAATTTTCCATTACAATCTGACCTGCCCTTCAGGTAATCGAATGCCTTGATGAAATTGTTGAGATTCTTGGCGGCATCGAGTTTCTGAAACATGTCCCTTGCCTGGTCCGCATCGGCCGGAGTGCCTCCTTGCGGGGAAAGTGCATCGGGTGCAAGGGCGAGATAGCCTGCCAGCGCAGCCCTTCGAGTGACATCTTCAATATGGGGGTTTAATCCCCTGTTTTCATGAATGACAACCACAGCTGCGAATTTTCCATTTCCCTTTGGCCGAGCCACAAAGCCTTTCATCTCAGCACCATCACCCGGGTATGTTATGCGTTCGGTGATGAGCCGGTCATCTTGCGGGGGAATGGTGGCCGCATGGGCGTAGTTCACCTCGAGCAGGGGAAGCATGGCCATAGCAGCGGCCGTGCTTCCTGTAAGGGTGGTCAGTCTTTTCATAAACTCCTCGCGGCGGAGGGGCTTGTGGGTGTATTCGTCGAAGAGGTTGATTATGCGCTGGTCCATGGTGAGTGTTTTTCTTTACACGAGTGTAGAACTTTCGCCAGAAAGGTGGAAGGCCTTTTACACGAAGGGGGCCATAAAAAAAGCCCCTGATCCGGGGCTGAAAGATGGGTGAAAGACGGGGCTCGAACCCGCGACCTCCAGAATCACAATCTGGCGTTCTAACCAACTGAACTACATTCACCGTGTTGGGAGGGCAAAGTTAGGTAGGTGGTACGAATTTGCAAGTATCAATTTTCCCGACTGTTCAATAGTCAGCTGCCGAATGAGAGGCGCTTTCCGATATGCCCCTCGATAAGGACGCCGGCGTTATAGGCCAGGTGGCCGGATACCCAGGTGTGGCTTACCCTCGATTGAAATGTCTGTCCCTCAAATGGAGACCATCCACATTTCGCCAAAATATTTCCCTTCTCCACTTTCCAGGGATTCTTCAAATCAACCAACACCAGGTCAGCAAAATATCCTTCACGAATGAACCCACGATCTTCTATCCGAAATAGAATGGCGGGATTGTGACACATCTTTTGGACTATCTGCACTAAAGTAATTTTGTCCTGATGGAAGAATTCAAGCATTGCCACGAGGCTGTGCTGGACAAGTGGCCCTCCTGATGGAGCCTTGAAATAGGTATTCTGTTTTTCTTCCTGCGTGTGTGGCGCGTGATCGGTAGCAATCACGTCAATGTGATTGTCCAAAACCGCTTTCAGTATCGCCTCCTGATCGTGTTTTGTTTTGATGGCAGGATTCCATTTAATTTTTGTGCCGAGGCGGGCATAGTCGCTGTCATTAAACCAAAGATGATGAATGCAGGCTTCGGCGGTGATCTTCTTCTTTTCCAAAGGTTGGATATTTTCGAAAAGCGAAACCTCACTGGCAGTAGAAATGTGTAAAATATGAAGCCTTGTGCCGTGTGTCCTTGCCAAACCCACCGCAAATGAAGACGACTTATAGCAACCCTCAGGGCTTCGAATAAGAGGATGATATTCCACGGGAATGTCTTCTCCATATTTCGCCCTGAATTCTTCTGTGTTCTTTCGAATCGTAGGTTCATCCTCACAATGCGTGGCGATAAGTCCTGGAAACCTTGAAAAAAAACCTTCCAAAGTTTTTGGATTGTCCACCAGCAAATTTCCGGTGGAAGAACCCATGAAGATTTTGAGTCCGCATATCTTCTTCAGGTCTGTCTTTAGTACCTCTTCGAGGTTATCGTTGGATGCCCCGATGAAAAAGGAATAGTTAGCCAATGAATCCCGTGAGGCAATGGCATATTTCTGCTCAAGAAGGTCCCGGGTGAATGCCGGCGGAACCGTGTTGGGCATTTCCATAAAGCTGGTGATACCACCGGCTACCGCAGCCCTCGATTCAGTGTAGATAGTTCCTTTGTGCGTCAACCCGGGTTCACGAAAATGGACCTGATCATCAATGGCTCCTGGCAACAAACAATTTCCTTCTGCATCAATGACTTTGGCGGAGCCTGAAGACAGAGACGGCCCTATCTTTTCAATCCTTTCTCCGCTGATCAGGACATCACTTTCAATGACCTTACCATCGTTTACTATCTTCGCGTTGACAATGAGCGTATTCATCTGCCGGTAAAGATAAATCCAATTGCTTTGGAAGCTGCAAATTATTCATGGGATGCGTTGAAACTCAATCCACAATTGCTTAAGGCTATCGTTGAAGCAGGTTTTGAGCGTCCTACGGAGATCCAGCAAAAGGTCATTCCCTTGGCGTTGGGTGGCCAGGCAGTCATAGG
>JANYHW010000143.1 GCA_025358885.1 Cytophagales bacterium
ATGAAATCAGGCACCCAGCTAGTTTTTGAGGCACTGTAAGTTTCATTGGCATTTCCACCAAGAGCAGAAAGATTGTAGGATTTGCCTGCATCGGTCGCTGATTGATAGGCGCGGAGAAAGAAATTGTCCCCTTTTAATTCCAACTTGAAGAACTGCTGATTAAAATTGCGTAGTGCATACTTTTCAGTACCCTGATAGATGGAGTTACCTCCACCATAACGGTACGCCGCAATGAGTTCTATCTTGTCTGTGAGGCGATAGTGCAGGGCGACGTCACCTTTTATCGTAGTTGCCTTTCGGTTATCTAATATGTCCTGTTCCCTGAAACCTGTTCTTGTGATGGTGCCGACACTCGGAACAGGTGTTGCGATTTGAGTTTCATCACCATATAAATTCAGACCATCAAAATTTTTGGTCTTGCTAAGGTCTGTTGTTGACTCTGGATTATTGCGATCTGTCTTATAATCGTTACTGAGCCAGTCCGTAGCGTCGAGGTAAGAGAAATTCACCTTGAACGCAAACTTGTTATTGAATGCCTTAGCATACCTAAGGCTGTATTGTGTGAGAGGATTTGATCCGGCAGCATTGGAGTTAGTCATACCCAACTTGAGTTGAGCACTGAGTCCCTGGGATTCAAAAGGGCTTTTGCTCTTCATGATCATGATCCCATTAAATGCATTCGGACCATACAAGGCTGAGGCAGCACCAGGAATCAATTCAATGCTTTCTGCATCCAGTTCTCCCAATCCCATGATGGATCCAGTAGGGAAGTTGAGGAGGGGTGCCTGTGTATCCATGCCATCTACCCACTGCACAAAACGGGTATTGGCGATGGTAGCAAATCCACGCGTGTTGACGGCAGTAAAATTCAAGCTTCCTGTGTTTACAGAAACACCTTTCATATTTGCCAGGGCATCATAGAAGTCCGGTGTTGCCGCTTGTCTGATACCCAGCACATCCATTTTTTCAATGGTGACAGGGGACCTGAGAATACTTTCCTCCATACGTGAGGCAGAGACTACTATTTCCTGACCCAACAAGGTTTGTTCTTCCATGCTGACATCGAGGGCTGCCGTGTTGGCGTCCTTGATCTCTATTTCCTGCGACTTGAATCCAATGAAGGAGAAAACGAGCGTGAGGGGCGGAGCTTGATTTACTTTGAGATTATACGTTCCCTGCACATCTGTGATGGTTCCCACCACTCTTCCTTTCACAACAATATTTACACCTGCGAGTGACTCGCCTGCAGCATCTTTCACTGTGCCACTGACGGTGGTGGTTTGCGCCATGAGATTCGCACTACCCAGCGCTAAAAAGAGAAGGGGTAGGAGCGAACGTATATAGAATTTATTCATAGGGTTGAATTGGTTTGTTTTGCTAAATCTACAAGATTTTACCCAAATACAAACGATTGTAATTGCCCTTTTTTGCCGACAGTTTGTCCCTGTAAGACGACGACCGAACGTCGGAAATTGTTACCCGGCAGACTCCTTCAGGTGCTTGATCATGCGATCACAAAGTACCGACATTTCATGAGCCATGAATTCGTCGCCGGTTGCACTCAGCACGCTTTGACTCAAACCGCCCACGCAGTCGATATAAAATCTTTTCATGTCTTCGACGGGCATGTCCTTAGACCACAAGTCAATGCGCATGGTGTTTTTTTGGATATGATCCCAGAGGGAGATGGTGATGGCTTTGGTTTCGGACAGTCCAGATTCCGGTTTGTCGGTGGCGTTCCACTCAATCTTTTCAGGAACGTTGTTGGAATCCAATTGTATGTTGAACTGAATGGTCGACTTTTTCATTTTCTGGAATTAGGGATTAGCCGTTAGTAGAAAGATATTAGAAAAGACTTGAGTTGAATCCATGAGAGAGACTACAAGACCATCTCGGGAATTTCGCCTTGAATGAACAACTTGCCTTCAGTGGCGTTCTTAATTTGCTCTACGGTGACACCGGGAGCTCGCTCAAGTAACTGAAAGCCCCTGCCGGGAATGATATCCAACACGGCCAGGTCGGATACGATCCTTTTTACACACCGCAACCCGGTGATTGGCAGGGTGCAGCAGGTGAGGAGTTTGGATGCTCCTTCTTTACTGCAATGCTGCATGGCCACGATGATATTCTTTGCCGAAGCAACAAGGTCCATAGCACCACCCATTCCCTTAACCATTTTGCCCGGCACCTTCCAGTTTGCAATATCACCCTCTTCAGATACTTCCATGGCGCCTAGAATGGTAAGGTCTACTTTCCCGCTTCGGATCATGCCAAAACTTTCAGCCGAACTGAACAAGGAAGATCCGGGCATCATCGTGATGGTCTGCTTACCCGCGTTGATGAGGTCGGCATCAACTTCAGCTTCGAGCGGAAAGGGGCCAATTCCCAACAGCCCATTCTCAGATTGAAGCACCACATTGATGTTCTTTGGAATATAGTTGGCCACCAGTGTGGGTATGCCGATACCCAGGTTGATGTACATCCCGTCTTTGACTTCCCGGGCAATCCGTTTGGCGATTTGGGTTTTATCGAGCATTATGATTCGATTTCAAATTTTCAAATTGGATATCGTTCTCTGCTCAATACGTTTTTCATAGTTCACTCCCTGAAAGATACGATGCACATAAATCCCAGGCGTGTGTATGCTATTGGGATCTAAAGTCCCAATGGGTACGAGTTCTTCCACTTCGGCGATGGTGATAGTCCCAGCCTCTGCCATCATGGGATTAAAATTTCTGGCGGTCCCCCGATAGATCAGGTTACCTGCAGTATCACCTTTCCATGCTTTAACCAGGGAAAAATCGGCCCGTAGCCAATGCTCCATGAGATAGATTTTTCCGTTGAACTCGCGGGTCTCCTTGCCCTTGGCGACTTCGGTACCAACTCCTGCCGGCGTGAAGAATGCGGGTATTCCTGCTCCGCCAGCGCGAATCCTTTCCGCCAGTGTTCCCTGTGGAATGAGTTCGACTTCCAATTCCCCGGATAGTAACTGTCTTTCGAATTCAGCATTTTCCCCGACATAAGAAGAAATCATTTTCTTGACTTGTCTTGTCTTTAACATCAAGCCAATACCAAAATCGTCTACGCCGGCATTATTGGAAATACAGGTAAGCCCGGTCATGCCAGACTTGAGGATGGCGGAAATGCAATTTTCTGGTATGCCACAAAGGCCAAAGCCTCCCAGCATAAGGGTGGCCCGGTGAGGGATATCTTTCACCGCTTCATCGGCATTTTTTACAACCTTGTTAACCATAGAATCAAAGTATGATGAGCTGTAAAACTTTTAACCTTTAGATAGGGAACTCAAAACCTCGATGGCAGATTCTTTATCCTGGAGCAATTGATTTTTCAATGCGTCAAGGTTTTCGAATCTGGAATCCCTGCGGAGCAGCTTCTCAAATGAAACGGTCAGTTCTTCTCCGTAGATTTCCTTTTCAAAATTAAAAATATTTACCTCAATGGATTGCCTGGTTCCATTCAGGGTTGGTCTGTTTCCAATGTATAGCATTCCACCGTATGGCAAATTGGCATGTAGAACAGTCACCGCATAAATTCCTTCGGCGGGAACAAGTTTGTAATGCGAGTCAATATCCAGGTTGGCGGTGGGAAATCCCAAAGTCCTTCCTAACTTATCGCCCTTGATTACGCGACCAGTGATCGAATAGGACCTGCCAGAGAGATGCCTTGCTTCTGTTACCTCACCTGACTCAAGGGCATGTCTGATTTTGGATGAACTTATGCCAATATGGTCAATGTCTTGTCGCGGGATTTCTTCCACATCGAATCCATACTTGGGTCCATTCAGTTGCAACGCTTCAAAACTTCCTTCCCGATTCTTTCCAAAGCGGTGGTCATAACCAATGACCAGCTTTCTTGTGCCAATGGTTTCAACAAGAATATTTTGTATAAACTCATCGGAGGAAAGTTGCGAAAAGGCTTTAGTAAAAGGTATTCTGATAAGGTGTTGGATTCCTTGACTTTTGAGAAGTTCAGCTTTTTCTTCAAATGTATTGAGCAACTTCAAGGTACCTTCTTCGGGTTTAAGTACAAGTCGCGGATGTGGCCAAAAGGTGATGACCACGGTTTCACCGGAATTCTTGTCGGCAATTTCTCTTAGTCTGCGCAGGATTTTCTGATGCCCAAGGTGCACGCCGTCGAAAGTGCCGCTGGTGACCACTGCAAAACTGAGTCGGGTGAAATCTTCGAGGGTGTGGTAAATCTTCATGCTCACTCAACCGGCTTTTTAAGATTTCTGTTCGGCATCTGTTTGTGATGGGGAGAACTTTGTCTTTATCTCGTCAATCGTCATTGCCTCCCTGAGGTGGTATTGGCCAATCCTGGTTCTGCAAAGTTGTGATAAGTAGGCGCCCGTTCCAAGGGTTTTGCCAAGGTCATTCACCAGGCTCCGGATATAGGTTCCCTTGGAGCAAATCACTCTAAAACCGACGAGTGGTTTTGAAAACTCCGTAATTTCAAATTCTTTTATCTCCACTTCCCTGGATTTCAATTCAGGTGTTTGCCCTTTCCTGGCCAGCGAATATGCCCTTTTCCCATTAACCTTGATGGATGAATGAATGGGTGGCACTTGCTGAATATTGCCGACAAATGATTTGGCTCCATCGATCAACCGTTCCTTGGTCACCTGAGAGATGTCTGTCGCCGTTGTTGGTTCAGTTTCAAGGTCATAGGAGGCAGTTGTTTGACCAAGCACAAGATGACCGGTGTATTCCTTTTCAAGGCCCTGGAATTCATCAATCTTCTTCGTCATCTTGCCGGTGCAGACAATAAGCAATCCGGTAGCCAGTGGATCCAATGTGCCTGCGTGTCCTATCTTCTTTGTCTTCAATAGATAGCGCAATTTGTTGATCACATCGAATGATGTCCATTCCAGGGGCTTATCAACCAGTAAGCAAATGCCGTCTTCAGGAGTGATCACATTACCTCCATTTGTGCGCCAAAATAATATAGCATGAGAAGGATTATTCCAGCAATGATGCGATAATACCCAAACAATGCGAAACCATGACGGGTGAGGTAACTAATGAAGTACTTGATGGCAATCATGGCCACAATGAAAGCGACTGCATTGCCGATGAGGAGGAGGGTGATTTCACTTTGTCCAAAAGAGTTTCCATTGAGATAGAACTTCAGGAGTTTGTAGGCAGTTGCCGCAAGAAGGGTGGGGACTGCGAGGAAGAAAGAGAATTCTGCTGCTGCTTTTCGGCTGAGGTTCTGCGACAGGCCTCCAAGGATAGTAGCCGCCGATCTTGATACACCGGGCACAAGAGCAAGGCATTGAAAGAAACCAATTTTTAGAGATTGCATGTAGCCAACACTTGTATCTGCTGCCTCATGCGCCTTGAGAAAAAACTTATCCACGAACACCAGGATGACACCGCCACAGATAAGCATCCAGCCAACCACATCGACACGTTCCAATAAGGCATCAATGGTATCGTTGAACAGAAGCCCGGTAATGGCTGCAGGAATGAATCCAATAGCGAGGACAAAATAAAACTTCCAGGTTTGAAAAAATCTTTTCCAGTAAAGGACGACAACCGAAACGATGGCACCCAATTGGATGGCTACTGTGAAGGTCTTGACAAATGCATTCCCCGAGATGCCCATGAAATATGAGCCAATAATCATATGGCCGGTTGATGAGATGGGCAGAAATTCAGTCAGCCCTTCAATGACGGCCAGGATGATGGCCTGAAAGATGGACATGGCGGATTACTTGGTATCGGTAGGGCGATGCAGAATGGCGAATAGCTCTACAATAAAGCCAGCCACAACAATCACCGGACCAAGGGTAAGACCAAGGAAGCCAAAACCGTGGGGCTCCTTATCCATGGTCATTATTGTAAATCCCACCACGAGTACCAGCAGGCCGATTACCATCAACTGGTAGTTCTTTTTTCCAAAAGGTAGTTTGCTCATCTCAGTATAATTGGTCAAGGGATAATTTCATGTATTTGTGTACAGCTCTCCAGGTGCTTACAACGGCCACAAAAATACCCAATGCGAGCAAACTCGCAAGGAGCAATAAGATCCGTTCTGGGTTTTCCAGCAGTTGTAGTTCTTCAATTCTCCGGTGGCCCAGTTGCACGATTCCCCACAGCATGCCGCAGGAAATCAGGCCTGCAATAGTCCCGTGGAGAAATGCCCGGAGAATAAATGGACCTTGTATGAATGGCCTGGTGGCACCTACCAGTTGCATGCTTCTGATGAGAAAACGCTGGGAGAAAAGTGCAAGCCGAAGGGTGTTGTTGATCAGCAAGACTACCACAATCAGCAACACTGACGAAAGCCCCAGCAACACAAACCCTATCTTCGCGATGTTTTTATTGATGGATTCAATGAGGCTTTCCACATAATACACCTGGAAGACACCATTCATTTTCTCAACGTCAGTCTTGATTTTGGTAAGTGCGGCCTTATCATGGAAAGCGGGGTCAACAGCTACGAGGAATGCGTCCCTGAGGGGATTCTCTCCAAGGAACTTTTGAAAGTCCTCACCCGTGTCCCTGATAAACTGCTTGGCAGCCTCCTCTTTTGAAACAAACAGCAACCGACTTTTGGAAGAATCCTTAACAATAAACGCGGCGTTCAGCAGTTGCTTTTCAATAGTTTTGATATCCTTTTCCTCCAGTTGACTTTTCAAGTAGACCTGTATCTTGACATTTTCCCTGACGATCCTGCTCAACTCATCAGAGTAGATTACCAGAATCCCGAACATGCCTACAACAAATAGGGCCAGGGTGATGCTGAAGATCACGCTGAAAAAAGGATAACTGCCTAAATTCTTCTTTTTGACTTTGAATTCTCCGGGCATCAGCCGGTAAAGATAACAGGAAGCATCAAATTAAATGACCTGACGGCTTATAAAGCTGTCAGGTCATTTAATTGAGAGGAGGGGATTTTAGGATGATTTATTGACCCCTGTACTCTTTGAGCTTCTTGAGAAGTTGAGCATCTCGTATCGCCTGAAGTTGAGTGATATTCGATTGTGTTTCGTCGAGCAAATAATAGTTTTCCTTATAGAACAGGAAGACAGCATGACCTTCGCCATGTATTTCCAGGATTTCGTAAAGGCTCTTGTCAAATGGCCCGTAGAGCATCAGTTTGCCCTGGACAAATTGATAGTGGAAATTGTGCTTCTTATCCACCATTCCCGTGATCACCTCCATTTTAGATGCAGAAATTTCTGTTCTCTGCGGGGTCACCGACGTGGTGACTTTTTCTGACTCTGTAAATTCGGCAGATGGATCCACGACCTGGATGTCTGGCTTGTGTACAGGGGTAACCTTCTTCTCTTTTGAAACCGTTGATTTGTCCTCTGCCGGTACTTGTATATTGGCGGAGTCACCTTGATTTACTTCGGATGACGATGGTGTGAGTATGGGAACATCCGACGTGCTGGCAGGTGTTTTCAGTTCAACTTGCTCAACCTGATCGGTTGTGGCAATCTGATTGTCCTCACTCATATAGAAATAAACGGCGGTAATGAGTATGCCTGTAGAGACGACAGCTGCAGCGATCTTGCCACCGCTCCAGAAGCCACCACTTACCGGGACATTGTTCAACATGCTTTTCAGTTCAGTCACACGTGCATGCTGAACTCCCTCCACTATCTGGCGTTGAAGCGCAACCTCTTCTTTTAATGCCGGGTCTCCGGCCAGTTGCTGCTCAAATGCTTTCCTGTCCGCCTCCTGGAGCCGGTTGGTGAGGTAATCATCTATCAGTTCAAAATTGTCCATTTCATTAGTCTAAAAAGTCCCGCTCCGAATACTGTGATTTCACAAGTTCGTCAAGCTTTTGTTTACACTTATATTTCTTCGTTTTGGCGGTGTCGGTATTCGCAAACCCCAGTTTATCAGCTATTTCCTGCATCGACATCTCGTCAAAGTAATAAAACATCAAAACCTTCCGGCAAGTTTCGCCTAACTGCTCAAGGCATTTGGCGATGATTTTCTCCCTTTCCGGGCTGTCCATGTCCAACGATTCGGAAGAATCCTTCTCCTCGTTGGTTAACCTCTTCTTCCGGTCAAGCTCTTTTCTCCACAGATTCTGACAAATGCTGTAGATATAGGTGCTCATTTTTGAGGTGAGCACCAGATTTCCTGACCTGGCCTTCTGCCAGAATACTACCAAGGCATCTTGATAAACATCCCGGGCCTCCTCTTCCGTGCCACTATTGGTAATGACCAGTTTGGTCATCATCCGGTAGTATTTCTTGTAGATGAACTCCAAGGCCTTTTCATCTCCCTTTTGAATCCTTTCAAAAAGGTCTTTTTCATTCATTTCAAGACCAGTTTTGAATACTCTGTATGCCACGGTGGTAACCCTATTGTTAAGTCAAGTGATGTCAGAGGCCCGTTAAATGTCGTTATTTTTCGATAATCAGCTTTACTCTACGCGAAGCCATGTCTGAGTACGATAGAAAGGGCCCCAGTAACCCCTTACCTTCAATTCTTTTCCCTCCAACCAGATTCTTGACCTGTAAACCTTGCCGTTCTCAGGGTCCAAAATGTCGCCTCCACTGAATTCAAGTCCCTGTTTAGTCAGGTTACGAATGATTTCCATTCCTATTACCTTCTTGTTAAAACGCTGGTCGTCAGGGTCGCACTTATCGCAGAGGGGGTCCGGGTCTTCATCGGGCTTGGGAAAGAGTTTGACAATCCTCCCGAAAAACTTGCCCTCTCGTTCCAGAATCTCCACAACAGACCTGGTTTCGAGGGAGGTGTCGTCGATGGTCTTCCATTTCCCAAGAACTGGCTCCTGGCCAAAGCTTGGTCCGACCTGGAGAAGCATCAAAAGGGGAATGAAACCTATCTTCATATTTCAATTTTCTAAAAATAACAAAAAAAGAGCCACGACAGGTCGCGGCTCTTTTCAACAGAATGCTTGAATTCTTACTTCACCATGCCGGGTATATCGGAAGAGACCTTGCTAACCACTTCCATTTTTGCCTTTGGTTCCTTCTTGGCTGATGCTGCCTCTTTAGGAGCCAGGAGAGGTGCGATGATCAGCGCTACAACAGACATTAGCTTAAGTAAGATATTCAGCGATGGCCCTGAAGTATCCTTGAAAGGATCACCTACGGTGTCGCCAACAACAGCTGCTTTGTGTGGTTCTGATTTCTTGTAGTACATCTTGCCATTAATCTCCACACCTTCCTCAAAGCTTTTCTTCGTGTTGTCCCAAGCGCCACCGGCATTGGATTGGAAAATAGCCATCAATACTCCAGACACCGTTACACCAGCCAACATTCCACCGAGTGATTCCACCCCGAACCCAGGCATGAAGGCAATAACTACCGGAACAACTACGGCCATAAGGCCAGGTACTACCATTTCGCGCAGTGCAGCCTTGGTCGAAATCTCCACACACTTTCCATACTCGGCCGAGCCATCAGCATCATGAAAAGTCTTCTGGTCCTCTGCCGACCATTCTTCTACCGGCTTGTCGCCGTGCTTTCTCATGAGGTCTAACGCCGCCTTCAAGGCGGGAATGGTGGAGAATTGCCTTCTTACTTCTTCAATCATGGCCATCGCAGCGCGTCCTACTGCTCCCATGGCAAGAGCGGAAAAGACAAATGGCAGCATACCGCCAATAAATAACCCGGCCATGACATGGGCCTTAGATACGTCTATGGTGCTGATCTTTGCCGTTGTCATGAATGCGCCAAAGAGGGCCAATGCTGTTAACGCAGCGGAGGCGATGGCAAATCCCTTTCCGATAGCCGCCGTGGTGTTTCCTACTGCGTCCAGTTTATCTGTCCTTGAGCGAACTTCCTTCGGGAGCTCGGACATTTCAGCAATACCACCGGCATTGTCTGAAATGGGTCCATAGGCATCTACGGCGAGCTGGATCCCAAGATTTGAGAGCATACCTACCGCGGCGATGGCAATTCCATACAGACCACCGTAATTAAATGCACCAATGATGGAGACGGCGATGACCAGGGTCGGCCACATGGTTGACATCATTCCCACGCCAAGCCCCGCGATAATATTGGTTGCGGCTCCGGTGGAGGATTGACGTACAATAGAAAGAACAGGCTTCTTGCCCATCCCTGTATAATATTCTGTTATTAACCCAATGACAACTCCGGCAACCAAGCCAATGACAGTGGCTATGAACACTCCTGTAGAGGTATAGAGGTTGCCTTTTTCAGGGTCGGACCAAGTGTAGAGCGGGTCCTGGAACCACCATTCAGCAGGCAGCATCCATTTGATGATGAACCATGATGCAACGATCATGATAAGGGATGACACAATCTCACCTGTATTCAGCGCCTTCTGTGGATCTCCACCTTCTTTCACTTTGACGAAGAAGGTTCCCAGGAATGACATTACAATACCAACACCAGCAAGTGCCAGCGGTAAAAGTACAGCAGACAATCCTTCAAAATTATCACTAAAACCAGGCACCATAAAGGCCGCCCCCAATACCATGGTTCCAACGATTGATCCTACATAAGATTCAAACAAGTCAGCGCCCATACCAGCGACATCACCTACGTTATCGCCTACGTTATCAGCGATAGTGGCTGGGTTTAATGGATGATCTTCGGGAATGCCGGCTTCCACCTTGCCGACGAGGTCTGCACCGACATCCGCTGCTTTGGTGTATATCCCGCCACCGACGCGAGCAAACAGGGCAATGGAGGATGCTCCAAAAGAGAATCCTGTAATCACCGTGATCACTTGATTAAGACCTGCCTGTGTATCCACACCAAATATCTGAGAGTAAATGATGAAAAGTGTGCTCAACCCCAATACGCCAATTCCTACCACACCCATCCCCATGACAGACCCACCTGTGAAGGCCATCTCAAGAGCCCTAGCAAGGCTCGTACGTGCAGCGTTTGTTGTTCTTACGTTAGCCTTGGTCGCTACGCGCATCCCTATAAAGCCAGCTAGAGCTGAACTGAAGGCACCCAAGACGAAGGAAAGACCTACCAGGGGAGAGGATGTTTCACTATTTGCTGTGACAGCGAGGAGCGTTGCCACACAGACGACAAATATGGCCAACACTTTATATTCTGCTTTAAGAAATGCCATAGCGCCTTCGGCAATGTGCCCGGCGATTTTTTTCATTTTGTCGGTTCCAGCATCCTGCCTGGCTACCCAGTTGCTTTTCCAGATTACATACAACAGTCCCAAGAGTCCAAAAACGGGCAGTGAGTACAATAGATTTTGCATACGGTTTTTTATGATCAGGTTTACTTATCCTTCAGCCATGCCAAACAGGGCATTAAAAAAGTCCCGCAAAGATAGAAGAAGCCAAAATATTACCAAAAAGGCCGATTTACTGCCCAAAATGGCTCTTTAACGCATTCCAAAGTTTTCGTTTGACAGCGTCATCCGCATTCAGAATTTCCAGCGTGTCTGAAAAGATAATGGAGGTGTCTCCGGTTTGAATCACTTCATAAGTGGCAAGTCCTTTTGGCGGAGGCAGAAAGGCGATGAGTTTTGAAGGCTTTTCGCTCCATCGCGAAATATCCAGTTGAGGCTGGTACACAATCCTTACGGATTCAAGCGAGAGCTGTACGGATTGAAGTATTTTGGATAACAGTAGCGTGTGTTCCTCCTTGATCTGGCTCCATGGAATACCCAGAACGATGGTTACAAGAGCCGGAACAGCGTATACTTCTTCCAGATATGTAGAACCAAATGTTGACGACTCCATCAGTCCTGATAGATATTAAAAATTGATTTGAGCTCGTGTGCTTCGGTTGGATTCATGCGTCCTGAAAGAATAAGTCTCAATTGCCGGCGGCGAAGGGCACCTTCGTACATGGCTTTCTCCTCTTCCGTTTCAGGTTCAATTTCAGGAACTTCAATAGGATTGCCCTCTTTGTCCACGGCCACAAATGTAAAGTATGCAGAGTGGCTGGCAACTTTCTTCCCGGCCGGGATATCTTCAGCTTCCACATCGATTCGAATTTCAACAGAGCTGTTGAATGCCCGAGTGATCCTGGCCTTTAAGGTGACAACATTTCCCAATTGTATCGGATTTCGAAAAGAGATATTGTCAACGGAGGCGGTGACGACAATACTGTTGCAGTGTTTCTGACCTGCAATGGCAGAAACAATGTCCATCCAGTGCATCAGACGACCTCCCATGAGGTTATTCAGTGTGTTGGTGTCATTCGGAAGCACAAGTTCGGTCATGCTAACGAGGGATTCTTTCGGAGTTTTCTTTTTACGATTCATGACGTCACGCCATTTAATGTTTGTAAAGCTTCCAGGAAACAAAAATCATCAAAATTACTTGCAATCCATTCGTCACCATACCCATATGTCCGAAAAAGTCCATAATGATCAACTATGGACTTTGGTGATTTGAAAAAATATTTGTTGACAGATGAGCAATCCCCTGGGTGAGTTCTTACGATTTCCAGCCTTGCTCACCGAGCAAGGGAACAAATGAAAAGAAATCAAATTCCTCCCGGAGAATCTTGCCATCCTTCTTTATGATTTTTACCATTTTCTGTTTCTCTCTGTCACCTACCGGAATGACTAGTATTCCGCCCTTGGCTAATTGTTCTATGAGGGCATCAGGTACAACTGGTGCTCCGGCGGTGACAATGATTTTGTCATAGGGCGCGCGAACAGGAAGTCCTTTGGACCCGTCGCCATAAAAGAAGAACGGATGGTAGCCTAAGGATGGAAGAAATTCCCGCGTATGTTGGTAGAGGTTACGGTTGTACTCGATGGTGTACACCTTGGCACCCATGTCGAGAAGGATACAAGCCTGGTACCCGGAACCCGTTCCAATTTCTAGCACCTTGTCACCTGGCTGGATTTCCAGCTTCTCGGTTTGGAAGGCAACGGTGTAAGGCTGGGAAATAGTCTGGCCGTGACCAATTGGAAAGGCCTTGTCTTCATAGGCATGTCCGAGCAGGGCGTCGTCGAAAAAGACATGCCTGGGCACCTTCCCAATGGCCTCGAGCAGCTTTTCATCTTTAATGCCTTTTTGTCTCAGTTTCCTGACCAATTTGCCGCGTAACCCTCTTTGCTTGTAGTTGTCTTCGATCATTGATTTGACCCCTAAAAAGGCCATTTTTTGCACCAAAACAAAGTTTTTTAATATTCTTAGGAAATTTGAAACCTATCAACCTACTTTGAAGTTCTCTAATGCACAGTGAGAAACTATTTTGCCATAGCGTTCACATGTGTGTACCTGACCCTGACAGTAGGAGTGGCCAAAACCACCCACTACTGTATGGGCCGGGAAAATTCCACCTCCTTATTTTCATTTGAAGCCGACAAGTGCATTTGTGCGCTTTTTGCTAAGGAATCAAAGTCGTGCTGCAATGATCGCCACGAGTTTATATCCATTGACGACGACCAGGCCAGCAGCCAAATCATTCAATCGCCTGCTCCACAATTCAACCTAATCGGCGACTTGAAGCTCCTGGTAGAACTGAAGCCTTCTGAGTCC
The DNA here is from genome assembly GCA_025358885.1 of Cytophagales bacterium. GTDB lineage: Bacteria > Bacteroidota > Bacteroidia > Cytophagales > Cyclobacteriaceae > ELB16-189. Next base: position 13,456 of record JANYHW010000143.1, read on the forward strand.
GCCCAAATAATTTTCGGCGCAGTCGAAGTCAAGCCTCCTCCTCCAAAAGTCCCTCTTTACCAATCATACTGCACTCTCGTTTTCTACGAGTCAATAGCCTGAAGTTTACGGTCAAGGTCGCTTGACTTTGATGCTCAGTCCGCTGGGCAATGTTCAAACTTTTACTATTGGATCTCTATCTTATGAAAACGAAAATAATTATTCTGATCATTTCTTGTTATAGCATTTCATCCTTTGCTCAATCGAAGACCATTACAGCCTCCATTAAGGTCTATGGTAACTGTCTAATGTGTAAGAATCGAATTGAAACTGCCCTCGACCACAAGGGAATAAAGAAGGCAGTATGGGACACCAGGACAAAGGAACTTCTGGTCGTGTACAATTCCAGCAAGATCAGTGAACTAGAAATTCATGAAATCATTGCTTCTGTAGGACACGACACTGACAAAGTAAAAGCAAAGGATGAGGTGTATTCAAGCCTTCCTTTTTGCTGCCTGTACCGCGACCACGATCACGAATAAGACCAGCATATGAGAATATTTCTCGCTGGCATATTCGCCTTGGGCCTGCTTTTGCCTATAGCTACATCCGCCCAAAAGCTTATGGGGGTGGTAACGGAAAAGGACCCTAAAGGGAAAGACCAACCGCTGCCCGGTGCCAATGTGTATTGGTTGGGTACTTCCAAAGGTTCGACGACAAAAGACAATGGGGTCTTCCTGATTGATCGCGTAACTGGCGTTAACCGGCTCGTGATAAGCTTTGTGGGGTACAAGGCAGACACCCTATTGATTACAGATCAAACCAATATTAAGGTTGAATTGAAATCTGACCAGACCCTCCAGGCGGTGACCGTTGAGGGATGGCGACCTTCGACGCACTTTGATAATGTTTCAGGTATCAACACCGTAGTGATGAACGAGAAGGAGTTATTTAAAGCGGCCTGTTGCAACCTTTCGGAGAGTTTTGAGACGAATCCTTCCGTCGACGTGGCCTTTACTGATGCGATTACAGGTACGCGACAGATACAGATGCTCGGACTTTCAGGTCCCAACACCATGATATCCCTGGAGAATATGCCAGGGGTACGCGGATTAGCTTCGAGTCAGGGGATTCAGTTCATCCCCGGCACCTGGATCAACTCTATCCAGGTAACGAAGGGTACCGGGTCGGTGATCAACGGTTATGAAAGCATAGCAGGACAAATCAATGTTGAGCTCAAGAAGCCACAGGAAAGTGACAAGATATTCCTGAATGGTTATGTAAACAGTTCCGGTCGTACAGAAACCAACTTGATCTATACTACCCAGGTGAGCAAGAAATGGGCAACAACATTCTTGACGCATGGAAGCGCCCGACCACTGGAGATGGATCAAAACAAGGACTCATTTCTGGACTTTCCGAAAGGAAGGCAAATCAACCTGGTGAACAGATGGGTCTACAATTCAGGAAATGGGTGGCTTGGGCAATTTACAGTAAAGTATCTGAAGGACGAGAAGCAAGGCGGACAGACTGGGTATGATCCTGAAAAAGATAAGTTCACGACCAACCGTTATGGCCTTGAAATTAATACTGAGCGGTCCGAGTTTGTTGGTAAGCTGGGGTACCAGTTTGCTGACAAGCCTTATAAAAGTTTTGGCCTCCAGGTTAATGGTGTGCAGCATACCCATTCCAGCTACTATGGGTTTAATATTCATGACGCATCGGAGCAGTCCTTTTATGCCAACCTTATTTACCAGTCTATCATCGGATCAACCTTTCATAAGTTCAAAACTGGAGTGAGTTTCTTGTATGACAAGTATAACGAAACACTTTTGCAGGCAGGAATTTCCACCGTGCCATTTGATTTTGGACGACTTGAAAGGGTGCCGGGTGCATTCATAGAGTATTCCTATGACGACCTGAAGAAATTTTCAGTCATTGCCGGACTTCGTGTTGATCAGCACAACCTGTTTGGAACATTTTTTGTCCCGAGAATTCATGCGAAATACAATTTGACAGAGACCACCACATTACGGGCATCGGCAGGAAAAGGTGTTCGCGTGGCCAACATTATCTCGGAAAATACAGGGTTTCTTGCTTCTTCTCGTGCCTTGATCTTGCAGAATCAACAAACCAATAAAGCTTATGGATTCAATCCCGACGTTGCATGGAACTACGGGTTCAATTTCCTGCAGGAGTTTACCCTGGACTATCGGGCTGGCTCGGTGAGCGTGGACTACTTCTTCACTGACTTCAAGAATCAGGCTGTTCTGGATCTCGACCGCAGTCCGCAGCAGGCCAATTTCTTTGGCTTGACGGGTAAGTCATTTTCCCACAGTATCCAGGCACAAGTTGATTATCAGCTCATCCGCAGGCTTGACCTGAGGATGGCATATCGTTGGCTGGATGTTGAGACAGATTACCTGGATGGACGCAGGCAGAGACCACTCATTCCCAAGGACCGTGCATTTGTCAATCTATCCTATAAGACAAAGAATGCGTGGGTAATTGATTTTACGGTGCAGCGAATTGGCAAGCAAAGGATTCCCGTTACCGTGTCGAACCCCGTTGCCTACCAGCTACCTTCTTTTTCAAATCCTTACTGGATGCTTAACTCACAGGTAACCAAGGACATCGGACAGAAATGGAGTGTATATATTGGTGTGGAGAATCTCGGAAACTTCAAACTTTCAAATCCAATTGTAGCCGCCAACGATCCTTTCGGAACTTATTTTGACAGCTCCATGGTATGGGGACCGGTCTTCGGTCGGATGTGGTATGCCGGATTTAGGTATCGGGTGAAGTAAATGGCTATGTAAGATTTTTGATCGTTTTGTGGAATAACGACCCTGCTTAGGAAAGGAATTTATAATAAGTTTACTTTCAGAGGCTTTTTTCACTAACCATGTCGCAGTCTATAGTTGAACTTATCCGGATGCATGGCCAGGAGGCGCTGAAAAATGTCTACCTGGAGCACCGCGATGAGTTTATTTCGTGGGCACGAAGGCAGATGCATTGCTCCGCCGATCAAGCTAAAGATGCTTATCAGCAAGCTATCATCATCCTATACGAAAATATTGTGAACGCAAAATTGGTGATGCTGCAGAGTTCTGAGAAAACATATCTTTTTGCCATCGGCAAGAATAAATTGCGGGAAATGCTCCGGGAGGACGTTCGCTTTCAGAACCTGGACAGCATTGACTATATGGAGTTAGGTGCAGAGGAGGAACCCGTGGATCCAAAGAAATTGCGCCATGCTTCTGAGTGCCTTCAACATCTTGGAGAGCCGTGTAAACGGCTGCTCGAAGAATTTTACTACCATCAAAGCACGATGACGAGAATTGCAGAAAAGCTAGGTTACAAGAACGAGGATGCTGCGAAGAGCCAAAAGTACAAATGTCTTGCACGACTAAGGAAATTGTTTAATCATGAACTTGTAATGCGTCCAGAATGAATCAGGAAGAAGATGATATCATGTGGGCAGACCGCTACCTTCAAAAAGAGCTTGATGGCAGTGTGAGGGGAGAAATTGAGAATCGCATTTCAAATGAACCTGCCTTCAGAAAACTTGTGGAAGACCTGAAAATTCTACGACAAGGGATACGCGAAAACACCCGGACTGATTTGAAGGCAATCCTGGACCAGGCTGAAACTGGTACCAATGCCAGCAAGAAGGTCGGTATGAAGGGACTGTATTGGCCATTGGGTGTTGCCGCGGTAATTTTAGTGATGACCGTATTGTACCTATGGCGTCCATCTGGAGGAGATAGCAGTGATAAAGTCCTGGCACTATTTGGCGAGGTATTTGAACCCTATCCGAATATTGTGATGCCCTTAGAGCGTGGTACCGTGAGCGATTCGGGGACGTTGGCATTGGCCTATCGTGCTTATGAAGCAGGCAGTTTTGATAAGGCCTTGATTTTATTCGAACAATACGAACCAAAGGAGGCCTCCCTTCATTTTTACCTTGGAGTTTGCTACCTCGCCAAAGGGGAATCTTTGAAAGCCAGGCAAAACTTTGAATACCCGGGGCTTGATCATGACACCCAATTCGCAGAGCAGGCTGAATGGTATGAGGCTATTTCCTTCCTGCTCGACAAGGATAAGGTTCACTCCACCGAAATACTCGAAAGAGTCGCATCACGAGGTAATGCCTATTCTGAGAAGGCCGGACAGCTGTTATTAAAGTTGAAGTCTTTCGAATAAGTCGTTAGCTTGGGGAATGCTTTTTAGAAGACTGTTGGGGTTCTGTCTGGTGACTTGCATAGCCGTTGGATGTCAGCAGCAGCCGAGAGAATCACTCCCGGAACTTCAATCAATATTCAAAAGTGACTCCACCCATTCCCGGATTTTGAAGGCAGAACAATACCTGGCGCAGTGGGACTTTCCTGGGGCCAGAAAGGAGTTTCATGTATTAAGCCAGCGGGAGGATCTTGAATCCGCTGAACGTGACTATCTCCTGCAAAACGAGATTCTGAGTGCCCTCATGTCCTTGGATACTGTCGGTTGCAAAATCCAGTCTGCCGCAGCCGATGGTCCTGCTGCGCTTGTACATCAGCTCAATTTGTTTTTGTGTGATCCGGCCAGGAACATTGGTGACCTCCGTCAATTTATTTCCGCATTGGAGGCTAAGAATCAAACGAACTCAGTTCATTACCTGATTGCCCTGGAAAAATTGGCTTGGTACAATTACACCTATGTTTCTCAAATTGACACGGCCATAGTCTATTGCAAACGTGCTCTTTTGCTGACGGAATCGTTCAATGACCTGAAGCCACACCAGGGTTTTTTGTTGTATTCTTTGGCTGAGCTCAGTATTATGCTGCGTGACGTTCGTGCCGGCTTCAGCTATGTTCAGCGCGGGATATTGGTAAATTCAAAACCGGAGGTAGAAGAACGGCTTGTGGGCCTGAAGGGAACGCTATATCGGAGACTCAAAAGTTATGATTCTGCCGACTTGTTTTATTCTCAAGCAGAGGCTCTCTGTACTCAGCGAAATGACGATTACGTCTTATCGGAAGTTCTGCGTGAGCGGGCATTAATGGCCATAATCTTGAACGATGATAGCGCCTTCATCAGAATTATGGGGCAATTGAACAGCATTGACTCGACGAAACGGAGCCAAAAGGTGAATGCTGATCGGTTATTTGGATTCTTCTATCTTATTAAAAAGCGCTATCCACAATGCATTGAACACTATGAGAACGCCCTGCCTGTTCTTGAAAGGCAATATGATTTAGACATCGTGCAGATTGGCGAGGCGTGCTATGCACTCAATGAGTCTTGCAGGGAAACCAAACAATTCGAAAAGGCTGAGCTGTACAGTTTCAAGAGTCTTACCGCCTCGACAGCAAACCGGGAAATGCCTTACACCTGGGCCAACCTGGTTTCCCCTAAACTGTATACTGCCTGGCCGAACAGCTTTGTGATGTATGGTCTCATGGCTGATACCTACCTTGACCATTACAGGCATGAACCGAAATTGGAACTTCTCAAGAAATCCTTCGAACTATATCAGCTGACGGATGATGTCATGGAGCGACAACTCCGTGCCAATGAAGAGGAGGCATGGCTCAATTATGCTTCTGCAGTGGGTGACAGGATGTATTCAGGCGGTATTACTACGTGTTACGAACTTTATGCCAAGACCAAGGACACAGTCTTTCTTCACAAGGCCCATCGGTTCATGGAAAGAAGCAAGGCGATGATTGTCTATCGCGACATACTCACGCGTCAATCAGACTATTTCCCTGAAGTACCATCTGAATTCCGGGAACGTGATTTGCAGCTTAAATCAAGAATTGAATACCTGAAGGGCACCGGAGACTTGTCGAACAGGGAACTCCAGGAATTGCTGGAAGAGCAGCGCCAATATATAGAGGAGGCAAGGTCTAAGTATCCGGCTTTCTATAAATCCCTTTTTGAATTAAGCATACCTTCATTTTCAAGTTGCGCCGCCCTGGGACGCGACGAGAATGTAAGCATCATACAATACCACCTTACAAGCGACTTTATTTATATACTTAAATACGATGCTCCCTACTCATTTATTCGCCTCCCCCGGGACTCTACATTTGACAGGAGCCTGAAGGATTTCAGGAACCTGGTAGGCTTGTCACCTAATGGCCTGCAAGTGAACCAGAAAAAATTTATAAAATGTGCACACGATATGTACCAGAGATTGGTACTTCCCCTTGGTTTGTTGAAGAATTCAGTCCTTTTTGTTACTGATGGAGTCCTTACCCAATTGCCTTTTGAGGCATTTATTTCAAAACCCGGCACTGAACTAAGGACATGTCGCTATCTCGTGCAAGACGCAGACATAGATTATTCGTACAGCCTTAAAATTTCCATGGTCAATAAGGGAATTAAGGTACAGAATATCGATAATGTGCTTGGGTATTCGTATTCATTTCCAGAAGAGGAAGAGGCGATTGGTCTTCTCCCTGCCTTGCCCGGCGCTAGCGCAGAACTGGCATCAATCAGGAAGAGTTTTTCCGGAAGAAATCTGGTATTTCGCTCTGGTGATCAGGCAAGCAAAGGAGCTTTTATGGAAGACCTTCGTCATCCATTCGAATTGGTACACGTAGCCATGCATGCCTCTTCAAGTCCGAAGAACCGGTGGGACAACAAGATTTATTTTCAAAAGGGAAAGAAATCACTGGATACCCTGTACGCATCCGAAATAATTTCCAGGAAAATCTCGGCATCGCTTGTCGTGTTAACGGGCTGTTCTACCTCTGCGGGCAACTGGGTGAGGGGAGAAGGTGCATACACACTGGCCCGGGCCTTTCATCGGGCCGGGGCAAAGAAAGTGGTGGCATCATTGTGGCCACTGCCGGACAAAAGCTCTGCGACTATCAGCGGTCGGTTTTATTTCTATTTGGTAAGCGGTAAATCAGTGTCGATGAGTTTACGTCTCGCTAAACTAGATTTTCTCAAAGGTGCGGATTCAAATCTGGCCCACCCATATTTCTGGGCAGGCCTGATTTGTTTGTAGTAATGTTCACGAAATTGCTAATGGTTTGACTTCACGCTTTTGAGTGTTGAATAGAGTTTATTGAACTCCGTGATTTTAAGTGAGTCATAACCTGGATCATCTTTTGGATCGTAGCGGAGAGCTGCACGTGTAACATAGAGACCGAGGGTGGCATCATATACAATCGGATCATCCACCGCAAGAGCCTCGAGGGTGTTTGTTTCATCCCAGTCGTATCGTCCACCTTGATCGCAAACATAATAACCTATTGTTAAGTCAATCATTAGGAAAGGATGAAAACTCATATTGTTGAATGTAAAACGGTTATGTGAAATCGCGGGCATATTGAGAAGCCAAGGACACCCGTTTGGGCCATGGTACATGAAGTCCATCATAATTCCTACAATTTTTTTCGCCTGATCGGTTGACGGAAGAAAGCCAACCAGGAAGAGTCCATGTAGATCCTGACTTTGACCTCTCAACTCTTCAAAGTATTTTGGAAGAAGCATATGCGCAAGAACAACGTCACTCCCTTCTTTTACCAGTTGCGAAAAGCCATAGAAGAATATCTTCTCATAGCGATATCGCTGTATACCTTGAGGTAAAGAGGGCATATTAATTTCTTCAATAGCAATTGAGATGGACCTGCTACTTAGTGGGTCCGTCGATAAATTTGGTTTTTCATAATGGAGATTGATGTTGATAGTGGCCATAATTAATTGGTTTAGATTAAAGTTGCCTATTAATGAAAGCTACCTGAAAAGTAAACCAATTTCCAGCAAGTGATCGTAGTTTTTTTGTGAATCGAATTCACCTGCAAGTCATATAAGGTAGCGGCAGGCAGGAAATTGAATCAGAACCCAATCAATACAAACGGAGCCCAATAGTATGGCGCTGCATAAGCCTTATTATGAATCATGTCGACCTTGGCCTTCTGAAGGGCCACGCGAAAGTCGGGATAGGACTGTCCCACAAGGGTTTTATAAAAATCGGTCATTAGTTCTGAGGTGGAGGCGTCGGCTACGCTCCAGTATGAAACCATAATGCTCCTGGCACCAGCATAAACCAAGGCACGGGAAAGGCCAATCACTCCTTCACCTTTTGAATATTTGCCCAATCCGGTTTGACAGGCAGAGAGGACCGCAAGGTCTGCATTGAGTTTCAGGTTGAATATTTCGCCTGAGAAAAGATTGCCGTCCTCTTTCGTCGAGGATTGCATAAATATCCGCGACAATTCTGGTGACTCTTCATCGACGATTCCGTGGGTAGCAAAATGAAGGTAACGATAATCAACCAACTTCCCGGACTTGATCAGGCCTTCATTGGCATCAGGTCCCTTGGCCACCAGGTTACTACCACCAAAAAGCCTTGCGATGTTGTTTACCTCCTGATCGGTTCCAGGCAAATCGTCCAGGTTGTCTTTCAACGGGAATGAAATGGGTGCACATAGGAAGATAGACGATGGCCGCTCTTGTCGTAAGCCTTTGGCCTTTTGCAAAAGGAGCCCAGCAGAAAATTCATAACTAATTGCAAATTTAGTCACAAGGTACTTTGACGTTGAAAAGTCATCCCCTTCCGACAACTTTTGAAGCCCGAGGGCTTCGAAAGGCATTGTACCGAGACGTCCGGCCGGGATGATGACCAATTCCTTTGCACTCGCTGGAATTCCGCGCAACAGGAGCCGGGACAGTTTGTTCGACGATTCCTTGTATGGACCAGACACGGTATAGTATAAACTGTTATTGAACCCTTTTATCATCCGGTCGAAATCGGTTGGTAATGTGGTGTGGAGTATCCTGAAGGTGCTTTGGGTAATGGTGAACGTGTACAATTGATGCCCCTTTTCAGCAAGGAAGTAGCTGATGACAGCAGTACCTTTGCTGAGGTTCTTCTGAATCTCCGGGATGGAAGGTGCCACCTGATTGAATTTCAGGTTATAGTAGTCAGAATAATTTTTCTCCAATTGCTGGATAAAGCTGGTATAATTCCTATTCGCAGAGAAAAGATCTTCACGCAGCTTTTTCTCTTCTTCGATACCTGGTTTTTGCGATAGCTTTTGTGACAGAAGGGCAATGGTTCCTTTCAGACCCTTTTCCTCATTCAGCAGGGACTCGGGAATTCCTGAAAATGATTTTGCCTCGGCATCAGCGATAGATTCCTGAAGGACGGCCGACTTGCTCTTCTCTGCAAAGTAAAATGCCTCTGCCCGGTAATGACGAAAATCAATGGTGGTCTCGCTCATGGCACTGGCAATGCGCACACCCGCTTCATAAACTTCGTTGGCGGAACTACCGACTTCCAATTTGTCGTTTTCATCCGAGCTGTGGTTTCGGATATTGTCAATCAGCGTGTCGGAGGAATGCAAACTCAGCAACGCCCACTTAAGGTCTTCGAATTTGAGCGTGTTTCCGAAATGCCTCGCTTCAAGAGCTTCGGCCTTAAGCCTCAGGGAATACAACAACACTTTGCCATTGTAGTATTCACTGACTTTCGGATTTTGAGACAACTCTTTGTTTCCGAAGGAAGGAGTATTGGCGCACAACGCCTCCTGAAAACTTTCAAGTGCGGAATTGTAATCATTTTCTTCCGATTTGAGTGATCCGATTTGATTCAACACCACGGAAATGTCGGAATGCTTCTCTCCGTATGCTTTTCTATAAATGGCCAGGCCATTCTCAAAATACCCCAGCGCCGCCTTCTTGTTTCCCATTTGAGAATAGGTACGTCCCAGGTTAACCAGGGCAAGGGCCTGGTTGGGGTGACCCTCTGGATAAATATTCTTCCAGATGGATTCAGCATTTTCAAAGTTGGTGACAGCATCTCCATACAACTTCAGTTTGAGGTACATCAGCCCAATGTTGGTGTTAGCAATGGCAATCTTAGGGTGTCCTTTGCCATGTAGTTTCTCATAAACTGCCAGGGCCATCTCGTAATATTCCAGTCCTTTATCGATGTCAGTTTGGCTGTAGATCAAGCCAAGGTCATTGTATGAAGCTGCGAGCGCCTCGCTCACTTCTCCTTTGAGTCGCTGCCGGATTTGTAAAGCAATGAGCGCATTGTCTTTTGCCTGGTTCAGTTTACCCGTCGACAGGTACAGGAGGGCAAGGTCTGCCAGACATGTGGCCCCCTCTTCACTCTCCAGTTTCCCTGACCGCTGAAACAAGGTCATTGCCTGTTGGAGGTTTTCCAAAGCCAAATCATTACGCGCCTTGTTTAAGTAAAGAAATCCCGTATTGGTCTTAGTGATGGCATTGAGAAAGGGGTCTGAACTTGCCGTACCAATCATATTGAGTGTTGATTCAGCCTGATCCAGTTTACCCTGGCTGATGAGTATCTCTGCCAGCCGGTTAGAAAGGAGATAGGATGTAGAAGGATCAAGTTTGGATTTCGAGGCCTCAACAATGATGGCCTTAGCCGCTTCATAGTTAGGGACGTCGATAAGGGAATCAATGCGGGCGAACAGTGCTGAATCCTGACATTGACCAGCCATTGTCACAAATCCGAGTAATGTCATAGTAAATAGATATCTCATCCCTAGAACCGGTAGATGTATGTAATGGAAGAGACCAACTCGCGTGTGAGTCCATCGGGGCTAAAGGCGCGTTGTGTGATTTTGTGCCCAATGAGGAGCCTGATACCTGATCTGACATTAAAGCTATACCCGGTTGTGGCAATCCATGACATGGCTAGTCCTTTTGCCTCATTTCCCTTTGCATCGAACGATGATCTTTCACCCAGGAAGTTTGTGTATTGGTCAGCAACTATTCTGTAAATCGGCAATAGGCCCAGGGAGAAATTGAAGCGATTCAGCCGGAGATTTCTTTCTACCCGAAACATTATGTCAGTGCCCCTTTTCAGATCCGTTGAATTGGGATATCGCTGCACGTAGGCAAGCTCTTCCGGATCCGTAGAATTCCACCTGTGCCAGTCAAACTGATTATGGTTGCGGTTAAGAGGAATTTGAATTCCGGTGGCAAACAACCATTTTCTGTTGATGACGGAAATACCTGCAATAAGGTCATACGTACCGAGGCTGGTTTGGTAATACATCGGCAGGGCGTTGCCGTCGGTGGACATGAAATCAGACTGGTTGGTAGGTGCCTTGCCACCGACCGAAAAATTAAGGTCAAACCGGTCGTTAGAGATAAGGTTGTGTGTAAAGCAAAGGGAGATATCGCTTAGTGAAGAAGTTGTCGCCAGGGCACCCTCCACATGTTGGAATGGAATTTTTACCTGGAAGGTATTCTTCCGGTTCAGGCTGAAATTCAGGTCGGCTGTCGCGACATAGACGATAGGCGTGAGTGTCGTGGTTCCGCGATAAAAGCTGAACTCCATGGTATTGAGCCTGAATTGTATTTTCTTATTATAGGATTGATCGGGTTTCATTGCACCCATCGTGCAAAACCCGGCATCGCTGCAGCCCTGCGAGAAGGCCGTAAAGGGGATGAAGAAAATGAAGAGAAGGAACAGCCTCCGTTGCATAGAAAGTGGGAACCAACTACTAAGATAAAACTTAGTAGTCAACATTGGAATGGAAAGGAAACAGCGACCTTAATTTTTTAATGAATTCGCTGCGATTTTTCAGGCTGGCGCTGACCACCGCCATAGGTTACATCTCCAAGACTTTGATTTTCAATCGAAGCCAGTTCAATGATTTTGGCGTATTCAGTAGGATTCAGGTCATTGAAGAAGTAGTAGATAGGGTTTACCTGACCGTGATTGATGAAGACTTCATAATGAAGGTGTGGAGCGGTGGAATGGCCGGTGGTGCCGACATACCCAATCAATTCTCCGCGTTTCACGGCCTGTCCCGACCTGACGACAAAAGCATTCATGTGTGCATAACGGGTGCGATAGCCGTATCCATGGTCTACTTCTACTTTCTTGCCGTAGCCAATGAAACTAACCTCTGTGTTATCGACGACGCCGTCAGCGGTGGCATAAATGGGAGTACCCATGGGTGCGGAGAAATCTATCCCCGGATGCATCCCGAACATTTTGGTGATGGGGTCACGGCGATTCCCAAAGCCTGAAGAAACAAGGGCAACATTTTTCGATATAGGCTGTATTGCCGGAATGGCCGCAAAAAGTTTTTCCTTGCTGTCCGCCAGTTCAATAATTTCCTCGTGCGACTTGGATTCGATGTATACTTTTCTCCGGAGTTTGTCCAGGGATTCATTGAGCCGGATGATCGCCTCCCTGTGTATGAAGTGTTTTGACTTAATCTCGTCATAACGGCTCGCACCACCTACACCAGCTTCGCGGATGGATTTATCGATGGGTTGGGCTCCCAGGACAACTCTGTAAATATTATCATCGCGATAGGTTATTTCGCCAAGAACTTTATCCAATGCATCGATCCGCTCCCGGAGGTCTGCCAGGTTAAATTCCAATTCCTTCACATCGTTCTTAAGAAGGACTTCCTTAGGGGATTCAAAATAATTGTTATAAGCCAATAACAGGCCGACAGCCATGGCAATAGTCAACGACAAGATTCCCATAGCGTTGAGAATGATGTCTCCCGTGGTGGCTTCGTCCCGGACGTACTTGCAGGATTCCGTATCGTAATAATAATGAATCTTCGCCATGGTGTGAAGTCATTCACAGGAGGAGCGCAACAGGCGTTACTCCCTTTTTTTTAGAAGGACAAAGCTAATCAATAAGAGCGATGCATGAAAGTAGGGTGGTGTATAGAAAATGCAGCTTGGAAC
>JANYHW010000157.1 GCA_025358885.1 Cytophagales bacterium
AAGGGTGAGGTCTCTCAATCCAAATCGTGGTAACATCTGACCATTTCAAAATTACAGACAGCCATGGAATAAAGGCCAAGGCAATCACGATGCCTGAAAGCACCGAGTACACTATAAACCTGGAGTCTCTCCGATAGCGCAACAGGATAAGAAAAATTATTGCCTGAGAAACAAAAATGATGATTCCGTAAAAATGAGTATAGAGCAACAAGACCGTCGATACCGAGTAGAATATGAAGTCAGGAATTCTATCGTTCTTAAAGGCCCTGATAAAGAAAAGGTAAGACAAGGCGGAGAGGAGAAATGTCATGGTGTAGAAGCGAAGTTCCTGCGAGTAGTAGACGTGAAAGAAGCTAACTGCCGTGAGAAAGGAGGCAAATAAACCAACAGATTTTCCGTGACATTCATTGCCCAAGAAATAGATAGCTACTATTCCGAGCATTCCAACAAATGTGCATGCTAACCTGCCAACATACTCGTTATACCCAAATAGGGTGAAGACATAGTGAAGGTATAGGTAGAAAAAAGGCGGTTGATCGTGTTTTGAGGTTTCAATGATCGATGACAGGAGTTTCTGTGGATCTGCTGGAATGATTGAATAAAGTTCGTCCAGCCAAAGACTTTGATAATCGAGGTGATAAATGCGAATTACCGCGGCAAACAAAATTATGCCGAAGATGAGATATGCCGTATTTCTATCAATCCAGTCCTCAACTTTCTCCATGAAAATGAAAGAAACTTAAAGTTAATCTTTTCAAATGCTTTTTTTGAAAAGAAATTGCCCAACCGGGATTCATGCTAACTTTGTATTTCCATGTCTCTTTTTGTAGCCTCTCTCAATTCAGGAAGTAACGGCAATTGCTATTACGTGGGCAACGACTATGAAGCAGTGCTTGTGGATGCAGGGATTTCTTGCCGTGAAACGGAACAACGTATGAAACGGCTGGAGCTGTCTATGAAGAAGGTGAAGGCCATCTTTATCACACACGAACATGCGGATCATATTGATGGGGTCTCCAGGCTTTCTAAAAGGCATCAGCTCCCGGTGTATATCACCACACCTACATTGTTGGAAAGTCATCTCAGTCTGAAAGAGAATCTCGTGCGAACATTTAAGGCGTATGAGCCTGTAGCGGTGGCTGGACTTTCAATCACTGCGTTTCCTAAATTTCACGATGCGGCTGACCCGCACAGCTTTATGGTGTCATCGGAATCCCTCAACGTGGGAATCTTCACCGACATGGGCAGGGCTTGCAGCCATTCGGTTAAACATTTTGAACAGTGCCACGCGGCCTTTCTGGAATCCAATTACGATGAGAAAATGCTGGAAAATGGAAGTTACACGCCAGCGTTGAAGAGCCGCATCAGGGGTGGTCACGGACATTTATCGAACAAGGAGGCATTGGAATTATTCATCAACCACAAAGCGCCGTTTCTCAGTCACTTGTTCCTCTCGCACCTCTCAGAAAACAACAACACGCCAGCCATTGTGGAGAAATTGTTTTCTGGGATCGCTGGCAACACAAAGATCATCATTGCCTCACGATATGAAGAGACTGGTGTTCATGTCATTGATGGCAAGGGAACAGGGGAAACAGCCCGCTCATTTCATGAACGAAAACAACCCACACCTCAACTTTCACTCTTTCAATAATCGTAAAAATGCATTTCCCGCTGACTGAGCCATCCTCCGCAGGCAAATAGATTATTCGTCTGTGAGAATCTGCCCTGTCAGCGGGAAATGATTAATGACATTCCAGAGACTTACATCACCAAATCAGTCAACCACCGATCACCAAATACCTCCAATCAATCCATCGTCCCCTCATAGATGGCATTGAATATCAATTTATACGTTGCTCGTGGTTGTCCTCTGAATTGTGGGCGGAATGCAAACAACACTACACTTCCTTTTCCAACATTGGCCTTTATCACGGCCGCTTTAGAACCTATGTAGCGTTTATCCCCCAGCGCCCAGCCACTCATCAGAAGGTTGTCCTTCGCATAGGTAGCCACAATTTCTATGGGTGCCTCCGGCGCCTTGGGAACACCAGGCTCCAAACCATCTTCTCCTTTGTTCTCCTTGACGACTCTGCTGTAAGCACGACTATTATTAAACGAAGCCGCCACCTCGGGTTGTACACCAAAGGCAAGGGAATGACTTGTATTCACTGTTGTCTTGATGAGTGACCCGGGTATATAGAACTGGCTGGAAGCAACACCGTTGGTCACATTCCTCAGCGCCAGCCCCAGCATTTCAGTTGCGAAGTCGCTTGCTTCATCAAAAGTGATTAATCTTCCACCCGTTGTGGTATAATTCTTCAAAGCCATCGCACCCTCAATGCCCATTCCACCGCAGTATTCAGGAGGCATGAATCCAATTTGATAACCATTCAGGATTTCGCCAGGTCCCTGATCAGGAATAATGATGGCGTCATATTGGCTAAGGTCTTTGGAACTAACGTCTTTGTCGTGCAGGGTGTCGACTTTGAAGCCATAGTCTTTGAGTATCCACCGCGTCCAGCCTTCATCCATATTGGCCATCCAGCTCTTGTACAATCCTACTTTGGGAAGTTTGATCGCCTTCATAGCTGAGGAAGGTTTGCTGTCGACACCTGTTGCGTCCACTCCAAACATTTTGATGGCTTGTTGGACATTGGCCTCGGTATTGGCTCCTTTTTCTACTATGAAAGTACCCGCGAGCAGATCACCCTGGGCGGCCATCAGTCGATGTGCCTTCTCGCCTTTATCCATCAGGTAGTTAACGGCCTTGACAGAATTATTTTCGTTGGGGGTAAACGCAAATCCAAAGCTACCTGACTTGAATTTTCCGGCAGGCACGGCTTCCCTCGTCTTGATCTCCTCCGTGGCCACTTCGAATTTATCCTTGACCTTCTCCGTCGTAACGCCCATTTGCATCGGGAGGGTCCATCCTGCCAGGTCGTAAGGAGGTATCGGCGCCCCACCCGGTGTGATGCGCATGTCAGGGTATACTTGCTTTTCCAAAAGGTCTACGACATAGGGACGGAATGCCTGAGCACAGAATATAACAAACGATCCTGCAGCATATGACTTACCGCCAGCTGTAAATGGTTTCGTTGCTTTGTGAATCTCCACGCCTCCTTGGCGAAGTATGTTCACCAGGTTTCTCGCTTCGCCTTTGTCAAACTGGTCTGTGGGGATCACGTAGGCAAATGTTTTTTCCAGCATTTTGCCATCAATCTCATCGCGGCCCATTTTATATATGTTATACAGAAACTCTTCTTTGCGATCGGCGGCAAGGTCAAGCACAGCCATTGAGCCTGTGATCATGTAATCGACCGCATCGCGGAAATGAGATTCTCCACCTTTCCACGGATCTGGGTAGAAAATATTCGTGCCATCCGTGGTCTTGGAGTCACCCAGACCCCGAATCGTCTTCGGCAAAGAGTCGGGTGAATAGTATCGTGGCGTAGGGGTGGCATGTGCCGTCTCAGTCAGGATGCCCACCATGTTGTGGAAATAAGGAACGGTTCGCATACCGCCATTCCACCACATACTGAAAGTGTGACTGGCAATAGCACCAGGCATACGTTCCATCGAAAATCGTTGCGACATGGCGGTGCCAACAAGGTTGGTTGCCGTTGTCACTCCGGGGTGGATATTTGGATCAACCGGGTTTGCAAATGGCGGCAAGAATATTCTTGCCCATCCCGGTGATGTCTGATGTTGATTGTATACAATTTGAGGATACCACTGATTGTACAAAACTTCATTCACATGATAGCTCTCCGGCATGTTGTTCATGAACCAGTCGCGGTTGTTGTCATGACCGATGTAATGATGATAGAGCCATGGTGGACTGGTAGTTTCCCATGGAGTCTTCAAATTCTTGTAGTACCAATGCGCAACAATATTCAGTCCGTCGGGATTCATACTGGGCATGAGCAAGAAGATCACGTTTGCGCGAATCTTCTTCATCTCTGCCGTCTCTTCAGTGGCTACCCGGTAAGCCAGTTCGGGTGTCATCTGGGCACCGGCCCTTTCCGTTGCGTGGAGGCCTCCGTCAATCCAAATGATGGCTTTACCATCAATTGAATATTTCCTTGCTGTGGCATCGTCTACCTTCGCGCGTGCGAGGGCTTCACTCATGGACCTGTATTTCTCAAGGTTCTTGATGTTTTCTTCGCTTGAAATAAACACCAGGAGCATTGGTTGACCTAAGGTTGTTTTGCCAATTTCCTTCATCACCACGCGGCTGGAAGCGGCGTCCAATTTCTTAAAATATTCAATCTGTTGTGGATAATCGAATAGCTTGTAGTCGGCCCCTACTCGAAAGCCAAAGAATGATTCGGGTGTGGGAACCTGGGCAAAGGCATAAGATGCAAACAACCAGAGAACCAGGATATAAGGCCAGGTCCTGAATTTTTGAGTTATCATGAGTTTAGGATTTATGCCGACAAGTAAACATTTCCGGCAAGGAAATGTGAAAACAGTTATATCAGTGACGTAATTTATGTTACGGACGGAAAGTCTCCAGAACCTCATTCCAGCTTACCGGCAGACAGGTTTGCTAATGGACGGGCTTAATCCTTCTCCGAAGGGCGAAGATCAAAAGGAGTTATTGGAAATGTCCTGGATTTATTCCAGCACGATTTTCCTTGTTTCAGTAATGCCATTGCTGACAATGGTCAAGAGATACATACCTCTCGGTAAGTTCGAGGTATCAAACGATAGACGATCGACCGTAGCAATTGAGGAAACAACCACTTTTTGGCCCAGCAGGTTAGTTAACATTACATCGGCCTGCTCTATTGCGCTTCCAAGAATAACAAATTCACGGGTGGCAGGGTTTGGATATATCGTCCACTTTTCATCTGGCGAATCAACATTTATTTTGATAATCTTGGACAAGGTTGATATCATATTAAAATCAGTCTGTTTGAGGCGGTAATAGTTGATGCCCTCAAATGGTGTCGTGTCGAAGAATTCGTACGTATGCTGGTTGTGGCTTGTGCCTGCACCTTTGACCTTGGCAAGTTCTGAAAATTCGCCTGCGTCCTTGCTTTTCTCAAGCGTGAAGTAGTCATTGTTCAGTTCAGAAGCCGTCAGCCAATTGATTTGAACCTGTCGACCCACGTTGGTCGCCATAAACGAAATGAGGGTAATTGGTAATGGTGTGTTTGAATTGACCGTGCCAATGGATATTAATTCACCATCATTGAGTGTTACTCCGGAAAATTCAAAAACACCACCTCCAAGGTCTACAGCTCCGCTGACTACACCTCCGCCACCCACTGTTTCATCAGCTAGAACTCCATTTTTATTTCTATCAATCAGTAATCTTAGATCGGCAGCCGTTTTGGAGCCAGTAACACTTGAAAGATCAAATCGCACCGCTACAGATCCAGGTGCACCAGTTACCGCTATTTTCCATGCTCGCGCTATTCTTCCTATCAGACCCTGGCTGCCCGGGTAGTCGGCAACTCCGGAGGCGGCCATGGCTGCATTGTTGTCGCCCCATAAAATAAAACTTTTGTCGCTTGCAAATGCTCCTCCTTTATCCATTGTCACCACACCGCCTGCATTTACGCTCAATGATTTTCGTTGGTCTAACCCTGTGTTATCATCACGACCAACTCCGGTAACCCTGTTTTGATAAGCCGCATTGGTCGTTGTATTCCAGGTCGTGGTAGCATCTGTTGCCAGATAATCATGAGTAAGCGTAAGTCCATATTTCACCGCCAAATAGCTTTCGATCTTACTCTTCTCCGTTGCAGTCAATGCGGCAGCGGTGTTGTAGATGATGGTCTCTTCTATTTCACCGAAATTCTGTGATCCACCCTGATAGTTTCCTAAGTAGTCAAGATTCAAACCCGCCAAGTTGATCGTGGCAATGGCGCCTCCCTGTGCGCCATTTTTCCTGAAATTCACATTCCCTGCACGCATCTCCAAACCCACCAACGCCACTTCATTCTGCGCCCAGTTAAATCCGCTGAAGTCAAAACCAATATTGTCACCGTCATAGTATCCCAACCTGGTTGATCCCGTTTCCACAATTAACGGATGATCATTTACCACACCCCTGAACATGGTACGCCAATTGGTATTTACCGTCGGCACAGCAACTGTGAAAACGGTGCTGTTCAGGTTTGCCGGTGGAGCGGCCAAAGACATGATCATGATGTTTCCGGAAAAATTAATGGATGAGTTGAAGTTAACATCATTCGATACCAGGGCAGGTTGATTAGCGGCCACACCTTGTGTGGCATTATTGCTATTGCCGCTTTGATCCGCCCAAACGCTCACATTCGTAGTTCCGGTTACACCTGTCCCTCCCCGTACCCAAAACACCAAACCCGTAACGCCACCAGGAAAAGGTAAATTGGCACCTGCAAGGGCAAAGAAGGCTCCATCATTGAGGCTTAGCCCTGTGAAGGATATGATGCTACCCGCAATACTTGCTCCGGTCGTGTGTGCGGTCGCACCCGAGCTGAAATCGTTATCAGTATCCTTTAACAATGCATAGTTCGCCGCATTACCGGTATTTGGAAACCCCAAGGCTGTCAAGTCCGCACTAAACGTTACGGTCCCAGGCGCACCGGTTACTGCCACCTTCCAAACACGATTTGTCCTTAAGGTGTAACCAGCAGGTACATTGAGGCTGGTGCCGCTGCCTGCATCATTCCCCCATAAAATAAAATTCTTGTCAGTGCCAAAGGCGCCACCCTTATCTAAAGTTACTCCGGCACCCACATTTACACTCAAAGACTTACGTTGGTCTTGTCCGGTATTATCATCTCTTCCAATACCCGCTACATCGTGATGATAAGTTGCATTGGTTGTTGAGTTCCATATTACGGTACCATCAGTGGCTAAATAATCATGCGCAACTGTCAATCCATATTTTATTGCCAAATAGCTTTCCACCTTCATCACCTCGGTTGCGGTAATCGCCGTACTGTACATGATCATTTCACCTACCCGTGCATTGGAGTGTTCGCCGCCGGCTGAATAGTTCCCTTGGTCAATATCAATCCGAATGCCACTCGCACTGTTGGTTCCTGCAAAAGTTGTTTGGCTCGTACCATCTGCCCTCGCTTCCAACGAGCCACTTGCCGCACGTTTGTAGCTGTGCAAATGAAGGTTCTGGGTTCCTGTTGTTGTTGCGATGCCACTATTATAATTCGATGGGTTACCCTCCAAATAAATGCTGTTTGTAAAGTTGCTCCAATGAGCCCATAAGTTGTTTCCGATGTGTCCATCAAACAGACGGCCGACCGGTTGAGAGGCCAGCTTCTGCGAAACAAAAAATACCGTCCAGTCGGTTGACAATTCGGATCCGGCTGGGGCGTCAAAACCACCCGCAAGAATTTCCACTGAAGGATTGAAGTTGATAGTACTGCTTTGCAGAGTAGGGCCTGCCGCCGCTATATAGTCAAATCCATTCCCGCTCTTGTCGCGCCATGTGGTGATGGCATCTCCATTACCAGCGGGCACCGCGCCTGCCTTTTCCACGCCTGAATTTGCCTTCAACCATACCATTAAGCCCGGTGTGCCGCCTGGAAGCAAGATATTTCCACCTGCTATGGAGAAGAAATCCCCGTTGGTGAATCCTACTCCGGTAAAGGTCAGTATGCTACCCACCAAACTCACCCCTGAGGTTATAGCCGTTGCGCCTGTACTGAAATCAGTGTCGGTGTCTTTTAATAGAGCATAGTCAGTGGCCGTCCCGGTATTTGGGAAGCCCAAGACAGCGAGATCTGCGGTGAACGTAACATTTCCAGGTGCCCCTGTGACTGCCACCTTCCACACGCGTTTGGTTCTAAGGGTATAGGTTGCTGGAATATTTGTGCTTGTGCCAGTCGCAGCGTCATTTCCCCACAAAACAAAGCTCTTGTCAGTTCCAAAGGCACTTCCTTTGTCTAATGTTACACCTGCCCCAGCGTTAATGCTCAATGATTTGCGCTGATCAAGGGCGGTGTTGTCATCCCTGCCAATCCCCGCGACATCATGATGGTAAGTTGCATTCGTTGTAGAATTCCAGATCACGGTTCCATCGGTGGCCAAATAATCATGTGCTACTGTAAGACCATATTTCACTGCCAAATAACTCTCTACCTTCGACACTTCCGTTGGTGTGATTGCCGCATTGTACATAATCATTTCCCCAACGCGGGCATTGGAGTGCTCTCCTCCTGAAGAATAATTTCCTTGATCTATATCGATGCGTATGCCACTCGCGCTATTGGTTCCAGCAAATGTGGCTAGACTTGTACCATCAGCTCTTGCTTCAAGGGAGCCACTTGCGGCTCTCTTGTAAGAGTGCAAATGCAAGGTTTGTGTTCCAGTGGTAGTCGCTATTCCACTATTATAATTTGAGGGATTGCCCTCTATATAAATGCTATTGGTAAAGTTATTCCAGTGGGCCCATAAGTTATTTCCAATATTTCCGTCAAATAAACGACCAACAGGCTGAGAGGCCAACTTCTGAGAAATGAAAAAGACCGTCCAGTCTGTAGACAACTCTGACCCCGCAGGAGCATCAAAACCTCCCGACAAAATCTCTACCATTGGATTAAAGTTGATTGTATTTGCAACCAAGGTTGGTCCCGCCACCACTGAATAGTCATGCCCAAACCCACTCTTGTCTTTCCACGACGTGATCGCATCACCATTCCCTGCCGGAACTCCAACGGCTTTTTCAGGTCCTAGATTAGCCTTCAACCACACATTTAATCCTGGTATCCCGCCAGGCACAACAATATTGCCTCCCGCGATGGAGAAGAAATCTCCGTTGCTGAAACTTACGCCTGTAAACGTGAGGATACTGCCGACTATACTTGCCCCCGATGTCACGGCTGTTGCCCCTGCACTGAAGTCAGTATCTGTATCTTTGAGCAATGCATAGTCCGCAGCAACCCCCGTGTTTGGAAAGCCCAGGGCTGCAAGGTCTGCACTAAAGGTAACACTACCAGGTGCGCCAGTTACTGCCACTCTCCACACGCGATTGGTTCTGAAAGTATAAGCGGCAGGTATGTTGGTACTTGTTCCTACACCTGCATCATTGCCCCAGAGAATAAAATTCTTGTCTGTAGCAAATGCTCCGCCTTTGTCCAATGTTACGCCGGCGCCAACATTGATGCTCAGCGATTTTTGCTGATTCAATCCCGTGTTGTCATCCCGGCCAATTCCGGCGATATCGTGTTGGTAGGTAGCATTGGTGGTGGAGTTCCATGTCACTGTTCCATCTGTAGCCAAATAATCATGGGTCAGAGTGATGCCATATTTAACAGCCAAATAACTTTCGATCTCATTCTTCTGTGTGGTATTCAGGGCTGATGGTGTATTGTAAATAATTGTTTCCTCTATTTCTCCAAAATTCTGGCCGCCGCTCGGGTAATTGCCAAAAAAATCGAGGTTTAATCCAGTCAGACTAATTGTATTGATGGATGCTCCTTGTGTCCCATTCTTTCTGAAATTAACATCTCCACTGCGCATTTCCATCCCTACCACAGCAACTTCATTTTGGGGCCAGTTGAATCCGCTATACTGGAATCCCCCATTATCGTTGTCATAGTATCCGAGTCGTGTAGAACCTGTTTCAATAATCATGGGATGGTCGTTGACCACTCCCCGGAACATGGTACGCCAACTGGTATTAACGGTGGGAACAGCGACTGTAAACACTGTACTGTTGAGATTGGCTGCGGGTATTGCCTGGGTCATCACCATGGTGGTCCCTGAAAAGTTGATTGAGGAATTGAAGTTAACGTCGTTGGCAACCAAGAGGGGTTGATTGGCCGTAGTACCTTGGGTGACATTATTAATAAAGCCACTTTGGTCTGCCCAAAGACTAACATTTGGACTCAGTGTTACACCGGCACCACCCTTGACCCAAAAGACCGCTCCCGAAATGCCACCGGGCAATACAGTACTGACAGCGATTGAAAAGAAATCCCCGTCGGCAAAACTCACACTTGTAAACGACAAAGTATTACCCACAATACTCGCACCTGTTGTAATGGGGGTTGCTCCAGCACTGAAATCGGCATCCGTATCTTTTAGCAAGGCATAGTTGGCCGCATTTGTTGTGTTCGGGAATCCAAGTGCCGACAGGTCAGCACTGAAGGTTACACTTCCAGGTGCACCTGTAACTGCCACTTTCCAAACGCGAGTGGTCCTAACGGTATAGGTTGAGGGAATGTTAGTGCTTGATCCTGTTCCTGCATCATTGCCCCACAAAATATAATTCTTGTCGGTACCAAAGGCTGCACCCTTATCCAAAGTAACTCCTGCCCCGACATTTACACTCAAAGACTTGCGTTGGTCAAGGCCTGTGTTATCATCCCTGCCTATTCCAGCCACATCGTGATGATACGTTGCGTTGGTAGTTGAATTCCATATCACCGTTCCATCAGTTGCCAAATAGTCGTGGGCAATGGTAAGTCCATATTTCACTCCCAGGTAACTTTCAACCTTGTTTTTCTCGGTGGTCGTGAGTGCAGATCCTGTGTTGAATATGATAGTCTCGGCAATTCTGCCAAAGTTTTGACTGCCGCCCTGAAAAGCCCCCAAGTAGTCCAGGTTGAGGCTGGTCAAGGTGATGCCAGCTATCGGTGATCCTTGACTTCCATTTTTTCTGAAATTTGTATTGCCGGTCCGCATCTCCAACCCTACCAATGCTACCTCATTCTGGGTCCATAAAAATCCGCTAAAGTTGAAGCCTGCGTTATCATTATCATAGTAGCCTAACCGATCGGAACCATTTTCGATTATTATAGGATGGTCATTTAGTGCACCCCGAAACATAGTCCGCCAATCATTATTTGCCTTAGGTATAGCGACAGAAAATACCGTAGCATTCAAGTTTGCCGGAGGTGTAGTCAAAGACATGATTGACACCGGCTGGTAAAAATTAATCGAGGAATTGAAGTTTATGTCATTGATGACAAGTGCTGGCTGATTTCCAGCTACCCCTTGAGTAGCATTGTTTCCCGATCCACTTTGATCTGTCCAGGCACTCACATTTGTGGTCCCGGTCACTCCCACGCCCCCCTTCACCCAAAATACCGAACCGGCCACTCCCCCAGGCGATTGGGCCATCAGGCTGGCGAACCCCGAACCGAACAAGAATACAATACTCAGAAGCTTGTACATCTTCATTTGAAAGATCCGGGCTGAATTAAGCCGGAAAGATACGGTTTTGAGCTCTTAATTCTACAATAGCCTAAAATGTGCGGACATCGGGGATTTTACTTACTTTAACCTTCATCCAGCTAATTAGTAACCTCTTGTCCCCATGAACCACTCGTCCGCGGCATTCCGCAATTCCATCGTTGCCGCCTTGGGTGGCTTTCTTTTTGGATTTGACACCGCTGTAATTTCAGGTGTAGAGAAATCCATACAGGAACTTTGGTCCCTGAGCCATTTTGCTCATGGCTTTACAGTTGCTTCGGCCCTCATCGGTACGGTTATAGGATCGCTGATCGCTGGTGGTCCTGCCGACAGATACGGTCGCAAGAAAGTGCTGCAGGCCATTGGTCTTCTCTACGTCGTTACCTCCCTTGTCACGGCCTTCACGCCGTCATGGCTTCCATTCGTTATTTTCCGCTTTCTGGGCGGAATCGGTGTCGGAGCAAGTTCTGTCGTGGGGCCGATGTACATTTCCGAGATCTCTCCTGCGCATTCACGGGGCCGGCTCGTGGCCCTTTTTCAATTCAATGTGGTGAGCGGAATCCTTATTGCCTTTATATCCAATTACTTGCTGAATGGCATCAGCGAGGAATCATGGCGATGGATGTTGGGGGTTCAGGCAATTCCTTCACTCTTGTTCTTCAGCCTTGTCTTCCTGGTTCCTGAAAGCCCGCGTTGGCTGATGAAGCAAAAAAGGGAAGAAGAAACCAAAATTGTACTTGAAGAGATTGGAGAGAAGAATATCACGGCTGAAATGGATGAGATCCGGACCTCTCTTCACGGAGAAGGCACAATCAAAGAGAATTTATTTTCTGGTAAATACAACAAGCCTATATTCTATGCCGTCATGCTAGCCATTTTCAACCAATTCTCCGGAATAAATGCCGTCATGTACTATGCACCCAGAATATTTGAGATGACGGGGCTGGCCAAAGACACAGCTTTGCTTCAGGCCATCTCCATTGGGGCCACCAACCTAATCTTCACCATGCTGGCCATTTCACTCATTGACACGTTTGGAAGAAGAACACTCTTGATTGTCGGCTCTTTCGGAATGGTCCTCTTTCTTGGCCTGGTGGCCTATGCATTTTATACCGGAAAATTTGGTGGCTATATGGTAATGCTTTACCTCGTCGGGTTTATTGCCTCCTTCGCTTTTTCACAGGGTGCTGTGATCTGGGTTTTCATCTCAGAGATTTTTCCAAACAAGGTTCGGTCGCAGGGACAAACCCTTGGAAGCTTTACTCATTGGATTATGGCAGCACTGGTTTCATGGACGTTCCCCATATTTGCTGAATCATCGGCCATGGGTGGTGCGTATGCCTTTACCCTGTTTAGCGGCATGATGCTCCTGCACCTGTTCTTTGCCTGGAAGGTACTTCCGGAAACCAAGGGGCAATCGCTGGAGGGAATACAGCGATCGTTGGGAATTCACTAAGAATTAAGAATTGGCTTTCTGTCTTTAACCGGGATCACAAGCTTTAATCCAGCCCAGACTTCATCAACAGCACATACTTTGACATCAACCAGACCATTCTTGAGTGCATAATTGCGGATAACATTTTCGTCAAGATCGGTCTGAACTTTTGAGGATTTCTTCGGCCACGAAATCCAGATCATGCCATTTGGTTTTAGTGCTTTCTTCAGGCGGAGGACTTCTTTTTCATAGTGCTTTCTATCGGTTACGAAGAGGTGAATAAAATCCAGCCCGGAAGAACCTGACCTTGACTTCACCATCACATCTTCCGGAAGAGGGCTGATCCAATTCCAATAATCGTCAGGCGGATTTACGGCCAACACCCGGTGACCGGGTTTAATACCAAGTTTCGTTAAGAGCGGTGTGCCTGAATATCCAGCCATAGTATCGGGTACGAAATATAAAAAAATGCCCCGACCAGTCGGGGCATCCTTGAGAAACGTGTGTCTGATTAATTACCAGCCTTCTTCTTTTCCATTTCAGCATTGAAGGTGTCCTTGAACTTCTCGTAATCATAGTCGATCTTGAGCTTATCATCTGCAGACAGTCTTGAGTTGTAGGCCTTTACCAAATCATCGGAGGAAAGTTCGAGGGCGATATAGGTCTTGTAGTTACCTTCCTTGGTTTGCACAAGTTTTTCACAAATGGTGCGCACACCCTGCAACGTTTGGTCTACAACTTCACGGTTTAACTGTTCAAATTTCTGCTCCAAATCTTCCTTGGTGCCGGCGGTACGGGAATTGGTATAATTATCCGTCACCGTCTTGACTGTGGTGTTGATGGATTGAGCAAGTTCATTGCGGGCATTGGTTAGTGCCTTTTGCTTAGAGGTCTCCTGGTTCATACTTTCTCCGACCGAGTTTGATCTGAATACTTTTGAATTCGTGAAGTAGTCAGGACCAGAGCATGGTACGATTACTTCCTTTTCACCACTTGGAACAGGCTGCTTGGATTTACAGCCGGCGAATACAACAGCGGCCACAGCCACCACCACATAGGAAAGACGCATTAGTTTTTTCATATCAATTTCGAATTTTGGTTGTGCAAGTTAAACAATGCAATTTAGAGGCCACACTATCTGTAACGGGATTTTTGGAAAATAATGGCCTAAATAGGGTATTCACTGTAATATAGCATTAAGAAGTTCAGGCATCTTCTCCTTCTCCAACACGTCCAGGGACTTGCTGTAAGCCTCCTGACTTGCGCGCTCAAAGTCCAGGCTATATCCTTTGATGCGGTCAAGAGTGGTGGCGTAAATTTCCTTATTTTCCTTTGCGGTGCTCACACGGATCACACTGGTGACATAGGTGATGTATATGCTTCCGGAAACTGCTCCCTTCTCTGAATCAGTATTTACATCCAGCCACAACTCTGCTTTGTCTTTCTGGTCTGTAAACTCAAAGCCCGAGTTTGCCAGGAAGTTTTTGATTTTGTTCGTTACCTGCAGATTGGATTTCGCCACACCAAAATTTTTCTCCATCGAAGAAATGTATACCTGCGGCCGTTGCACCTGAAGTATAATGGTGGCCTTTGGAACCGTCATTTTAGAAGAAACAAGCGCAAAGATTTCCGAGGGGTTGGCTCCGGCAAATGCCAGCAGGTTGACACTGACACCAAGTGTTTGTTCAAGGTCACGAGAACCGATCTTGGTCAACAGGATTTTGGCTGTCCCTTTATCATCAGTTTTATAATCTGGAAATACGTCCCCCGATCCTTTGTCAAAGTTTGCCCTAAGGGGTAGGTCTGCAAGTGCCTGGTGTGTTGTTTTTTCAGTAGCCGCCACCAAAACCGATTGACTTCCCTGTGCTACACGCCTGTTTAAGGTCAGTTGTGATGGTGTAGCGATCAATTGGATATTATCGAGCAACTTCTGCATGTTCGCATAGATCTCATTCGTGAGAATGATTTCCTTGCCCTGAAAAGTCAACGTGATGGGTTCTGCCAGATATTTTTCTACTGAACGAAAACCCTGGTAGTAAAATCCCAGTGCCTGAATGGTGCTCTTCTCTGTTTCGGATTGTTTTGCCTTGGTAAAAAAATCCAGGGCCAGGGTTACAGCGTCTCGCTTCTGCTGTTCCTTGATTTCACGGTAACGTTGTTTGGACAACCGATAATACACCCAGTAGTTTTTGTCATCCTCCCAGGAATCGGCCATCTCAAATTCTTCGATCTCATCAGCGGCTGTTGTTTGTATAATTTGCTCATACTTGTCATGAAAGGCCTTGTTTTCATCTATTTGTGTCAACACCGAAGTGGACGAAACATTGACCTTGATCTCTGAAACCAGGTCTTCCAAGGCACCCTTCTTGGCCTCCTGTACGTAGTTATTTGTGCCATCCTTCTGGCTCTGTCCGATACCAACAAAATATACGTCTGTCTGCGGCTTGGCGCTAAGCCATGCCGGCTGCGGATTCTCCACCTTGCCTTTTTTCTTGGACTTGTGCTGGGTAACCGCCGGGGTGCAACTGGCTACAATGAAAGCCAGTACAAAAATCTTTCTCAAAGGATTTATCATAATCGTCAAATAACTGCCCTAACCGAATACTTTTGATTCCAGAATGCCGTTTCTCCATCAGGCCCAATGGGTCTATAAATTAACCACATTCATGCCAGAAAATGGGGTAATTTTCGGAACAAATCTAAAATAGGGAGACTGCGCCCGGGAAAATATGGTGCATTTTTTTAGTTTTATTAAAATTTGAAGGGTATGAAGCTGCTTGGAAAGTGGATCGTTTTGGGAGTGCTGATGGTGGCATGTCAAAAAAGTGAAGTGGTGTCTGAATTTACAGGGAATGAAACAACCTATGCACTCCAGCCTGGCTCACAGTTCGCCATCAGCGGAACGGTAACCTTCAGAGAGAAAAAGGATGGGCAAATTGATGCCGTCATTCAACTCGGCGGACTTGATGGTGACCGCAAATTCCCTGTACATCTTCACTTAGGTGATATTTCAAAACCTGGCGCTGATATCGCACTTTTAATGACTCCCGTTGCAGGCAAGACAGGGACGAGTGAAACAATTTTCAACAAGCTCTCTGATGAATCTTCCATCACCTATCAGCAGCTGATACAGCTACAAGCATGCGTCAAAATTCATCTTGGAGACGCTGGCGCTGACCGGGACGTTGTACTGGCAGCAGGCAACATCGGATCAGCAGTTATCAAGCCCATTTCCGGCGGAAGGACCGGTGTAGCAGTCTGCAAGAGCGAATAATTTTCCGTCCAATTGTTTCCGCAATAAAAAAGCCCCTCAACTCATCGGGGGCTTGTTAATTAATTTCTAAGAATTTAGTCTCCACCACCACTTGTCTCTACCACGTAAGAGCCCATCACTGCGGAGAAGTACTCCCGGTTCATGCGGGCAATGTTTGTGATTTTGATTGACTTGGGACATTCGGCTTCGCAAGCACGGGTATTGGTACATGCCCCAAATCCCTCCGCGTCCATTTGGGCAACCATTTTCTCTGCTCGCTCGCTACGTTCAGGTTTACCCTGGGGCAGCAACGCAAACTGGGATATCTTGGCTCCGACAAACAACATGGCAGAAGCATTCTTGCACGCGGCTACACAAGCCCCACATCCAATACAGGTAGCGGCATCCATTGCTTCATCCGCCACTTTCTTCGGAACAGGTATCTCATTTCCGTCTGGTACCCCTCCAGTATTTACAGAAACATAACCTCCGGCTTGTTGAATACGGTCAAAGGCGGTGCGATCCACCACCAAATCCTTGATCACCGGAAATGCCTTGGCCCTCCAGGGTTCTACAGTAATGGTGTCGCCATCATTGAACGTTCTCATATGAAGTTGGCACGTCGTGGTCTGCAATGGTCCGTGCGGGTGGCCATTGATGTACATGCTGCACATACCGCAGATCCCTTCGCGGCAATCATGGTCAAATGCAACAGGCTCTTCACCTTTCTTGATGAGGTCGGAATTAAGGATATCAAACATTTCGAGGAATGACATATCCGGGGAAACATGGTCAATAGGATAGGTCTTAAATCCTCCTTTTGTACTTGGCCCTTTTTGTCTCCAGACCTTAAGTGAAATCTTCATAGTTGATGCGATTAGAATAGATTTGAGTCCAAAAATTCAAAGTTGAAAACCAAAAGTTAAAAGCCGAAAGAGGCGCCCCACTTTACTCTCTTGCTTTATACATTCCGTTCCTTATTTATAGCTCCGTTGTGTCAATTTTACGTTTTCAAATATCAGAGACTCTTTGTGCAACTCTTCAGGCTGATTCTCCCCTTTAAATTCCCACGCGGAGACATAAGCAAACTCATCATCTTTTCGCATGGCTTCTCCATCGGGAGTGGCAGACTCCTCCCGGAAGTGACCTCCACAAGATTCCGAACGGCTTTGTGCATCATCGATCATCAGTTCGCCCAGTTCGATGAAGTCGGCCACTCGTCCTGCCTTTTCCAATTCCTGGTTAAGTTCGTTCGCATTACCCAGCACGTTCACATTCTGCCAGAACTCCTGCCTTAGCGTTTGTATTTTTTGCTTTGCGATTTTCAGTCCGGCGTCCTTGCGGGACATGCCACAATACTCCCACATGATATGCCCCAACTCCCGGTGAAATTCATCCACCGTTTTCTTACCCTTAATCGAAAGCAATTTGGTTACGCGGGCATTTACGTCTTCCATCGCTTCCTTGAATTCCGGACGATCCGTTCCAATTTTTTCCCACGGAATACCCGCCAGGTAATCTCCTATTGTATAGGGAATCACAAAGTACCCGTCGGCCAATCCCTGCATCAGGGCACTTGCACCCAACCGGTTGGCACCGTGATCGGAAAAATTTGCTTCACCTAACGCATAAAGTCCTGGCACTGTTGTCATCAGGTTATAATCCACCCAGAGACCGCCCATGGTATAATGAACCGCAGGGAAGATCATCATCGGCATCTCATACGGATTGTCTCCGGTAATTTGCTTATACATGTCAAAGAGGTTACCATACTTGGCTTCAATGACAGCCCTTCCATCGCGCTTAATGGCATCGGCAAAATCAAGAAAAACGGCCAAACCCGTAGCCCCCACTCCGCGTCCTTCATCGCAAACCATTTTGGCATTTCTGGAAGCCACATCGCGAGGGACCAGGTTGCCAAACGAAGGATAGCGTCGCTCTAGAAAGTAGTCACGATCCGCCTCCGCAATTTTTGCAGCATCCTTCGCTTTAAGTCCTTTGATAGCCACCTTTGGAGCCCACACCCTACCATCATTCCGCAATGACTCAGACATCAGCGTGAGTTTTGACTGGTGATCTCCAGACACCGGGATACAAGTAGGATGAATCTGAGTAAAACAAGGGTTGCCAAACAGTGCGCCCTTTTTGTGAGCCCTCCATACCGCTGTTGCATTCGATCCTTTTGCATTCGTGGAGAGATAGAACACGTTTCCATAGCCACCAGTGCATAATACGACGGCGTGTGCCGAATGAGATTCAATTTTTCCGGTCACCAGGTCACGGGTGATGATGCCGCGGGCTTTGCCGTCGATCATTACCACATCGAGCATTTCAGTACGGTTGTACATCTTCACCTTGCCATTGGCGATCTGCCGGTTGAGGGCTGAATAGGCTCCGAGCAACAACTGCTGCCCGGTCTGTCCCCTTGCATAAAATGTCCTTGAAACCTGCGATCCGCCAAATGAACGGTTGGCGAGCAAGCCGCCATACTCCCGGGCAAAGGGCACACCCTGGGCCACGCATTGGTCAATAATACTTACGCTCACCTCAGCGAGACGGTGAACATTTCCTTCGCGTGCGCGGTAATCTCCTCCCTTAATGGTGTCGTAAAAAAGTCTGTATATACTGTCGCCGTCGTTCTGATAATTTTTTGCGGCGTTAATCCCTCCTTGTGCCGCTATGGAGTGCGCCCGCCGCGGGCTATCCTGGAAACAGAATGCTTTTACATTATATCCCAACTCAGCCAATGAGGCCGCTGCCGATGCTCCGGCTAACCCTGTTCCAACTACAATGACTTCATATTTTCTCTTGTTGGCCGGGTTCACCAGTTTGAGGTTAAACTTATGCTTAGACCATTTTTCGGCCAATGGACCTGCTGGGATTTTCGATTCGAGCTTCATACGTTAGGCGGTTCTTCGTATTAAAATTTAAAAAACATACTGACAGGGATCCAGGCAAACAACGCCGGTACCACAATGGCAAAAGTTTTGCCCACGAAATTGATGACAGGATTATACTTCATATGGTTTAGGCCGAGTGTCTGAAATGCACTGATGAATCCATGCCAGAGGTGAAAGCCAACGCCCACCATGCAAAAAACATACAGAGCCACATACCAACCTACATTGAACCATTCTACTACCACGGTGTAAATATCCCGCACCACCTTGCCATCATAGTCGACGGTAGCAATGCCACCATAGTGCATTTGAGCCCAAAAGTCTTTCAGATGAATCACAATGAACACGAGAACAATGGTGCCAAGAATACCCATATTCCTTGAAGACCAGATCGAGGACTTGGAACTGCTTACTGCATATCCTTCTGGTCCACGTGCAATCCGATTTTTCCTCGAAAGAATTGCGGACCAGATCACGTGAATAAGTATAAAAGCAAAATTGGCCTTCGAAACAGTCTGAATGATGGGGTTCGTGCTCATAAACTCAGCATACACGTTGAAAGCACGTCCACCATCGTTATGCAACAACTGAAGATTTCCGATGAGGTGAACGAGCAAAAACGTGATGAGAAAGAGGCCGGTGAGGGCCATTACAAGTTTTCTCCCCAGAGTACTGGAGAATAGATCAAGAAACCACTTCATAGCAGGTTTTGGTTTTTTTCGAGCGAACCAAAATTACTCTCCAGAGGTTTACCAAACAATTGAGAGGGCCTAAAATGTAGACCGTCTAAATAAGGTCAAAAGCAAATGAACCTGGGCTTGGGACTTGCCAACGACTACAGTAATTTTACTCATTAACCACTACTCTTTCATTTATCGATGTATTTGATTTTCGATACGGAAACCACGGGCGTTCCGCACAACAAGACTGCGCCAATTACCGATCTGGACAACTGGCCCCGCGTCGTACAGATCGCTTGGGAATTGCACGATGGAAAGGGTGGCCTTCTTTCACAGCACAACTATCTCATAAAACCGGAAGGATTTGATATTCCTTTCAAGGCCGAACAAGTACATGGCATCTCCACCAAACGGGCCATGGAGGAAGGCCACCCCCTCAAAAAAGTCCTGGGAATTTTTTTCGAAGACCTGAGCAAGACTTCAGTACTCGTTGGCCACAACATTGAATTTGACATCAACATCCTGGGCGCCGAACTCATTCGACAGGGACTTGCTGCTGAAAAACTTTTGTCCACCACGAAGGTGGATACAGGAATTGTCTCGGTGGACTTTTGCCAGCTTCCGGGCGGGCCTGGCGGGCGGTTGAAAATGCCGAGGCTTGCAGAGTTGCACGAAAAGTTGTTTGGAAAAGGCTTTGGCGATGCCCACGATGCTTCGTATGATGTGGCTGCCACAGCCCGTTCATTCTTCGGCCTCATCAGGGAAAAAGTGGTCAAGCCTTTTGACTCTACTCCTGTTTCAGAAATTGAATACGAAGAGCCAAACCTTGAAGCAGGTAACGCGAGCAAGAGGGAAAAAACCAAAAAGAAAACGTATTCATCTGAGGGCAATGAAGCCGACCTTACCAAACCATTTTGCCATCTTCATCTCCATTCACAGTACTCTGTATTGCAGGCCACTGCCAATGTCCAGGACATCGTAGCGAAAGCAAAAGAACAAAAAATGACCGCCATCGCTATCACAGACTTTGGCAACCTATTTGGGGCATTCAAATTTGTTGGAGAAGCATTAAAAAATGATATCAAGCCGATCGTAGGCTGCGAATTATACCTGGCCGACGAAAGGAAGAAAACAAAATTCACCAAGGATAATCCCGATAAACGATACAACCAGGTACTGATCGCAAAGGATAAGGATGGTTATCACAATCTTGCGAAACTGAGTTCATTGGGATTTATCGAAGGTCTATATGGAATACATCCCCGGATTGATAAGGCGTTGGTCGAACAATATAAGAAAGGACTCATGGCTACCACAGGGAGCCTCCTGTCTGAAATTCCTCATCTAATACTACATGTGGGAGAACGCCAGGCGGAAGAGGCATTTGCCTGGTGGCATAAAACCTTTGGCGAAGATTTCTATGTCGAACTGAACCGGCACGGCATTCCCGAAGAGGACCACGTTAACCAAACCCTTCTTCGGTTTTGTGAGAAATACAAGGTGAAGTATTTCGCCGCCAATGAAGTTTTCTACCTGGTGAAAGAAGAGGCCAATGCTCATGATGTCCTGTTGTGCATCAAGGAAGGGGAGTTTCAAAGTACACCCATTGGCGAAGGCAGAGGCAAGCGCTACGGTCTCCCCAACAGTGAATACTTTTTCAAGTCGCAAGAGGAGATGAACAATCTGTTCCGCGATCTTCCGGCAGCCATCGATACAGTAAGTGAAATTGTGAACAAAGTCGAAGGTTACAAACTTGAACGAAAAGTGGCGCTTCCCAAATTTGAAATTCCGAAAGGCTTCAAGTCGGAAGACGAGTATTTGCATCACCTTACACTTCAGGGGGCGAAACTAAGATACCCGGAAATGACCCCTGCAGTCCAGGAGCGAATCGATTTTGAATTGGAGACCATCAAGAAGACA
Organism: Cytophagales bacterium; assembly: GCA_025358885.1. Taxonomy (GTDB): domain Bacteria; phylum Bacteroidota; class Bacteroidia; order Cytophagales; family Cyclobacteriaceae; genus ELB16-189. The sequence continues at coordinate 21,346 of JANYHW010000157.1, forward strand.
GGCTATCCCGGTTATTTTCTCATTGTACAGGATTTCACTTCCAAAGCACGAGAGATGGGAGTGTCTGTTGGTCCAGGTCGCGGGTCTGCGGCCGGCTCGGTCGTGGCATACTGTACTGGAATCACAAATGTGGATCCAATTGCTTACGATCTCCTCTTCGAGCGCTTCCTGAATCCTGATCGCGTGTCTCTGCCGGATATTGATATTGATTTTGATGATGAAGGCCGTGACAGGGTCCTCAATTATGTTATCGAAAAATATGGACATAACCAGGTGGCCCAGATTATTACCTACGGCACCATGGCTGCCAAGTCTTCCATTCGGGATGCAGCACGGGTTATGGAATTGCCACTGGCCGACGCCAACAACCTGGCAAAACTTGTTCCTGAACGACCGGGAACAACCTTATCAAAAGCATTTGAAGAGGTGCGCGAACTCGAAGATATCCGGAAAGGATCCGATAAACGAGCGGAAGTGCTGAAGCAAGCCATCATCATCGAAGGCTCATTGCGCAATACGGGAACCCATGCCTGCGGTGTAATCATCACTCCCGACGACATGACGAAATTGATACCCGTTTCAACCGCCAAGGATTCCACCATGCTCGTTACCCAATTTGACAACAGTGTGGTGGAGAATGCCGGGATGCTGAAAATGGATTTCCTGGGACTAACAACCCTTACTATCCTGAAGACAGCCCTGAAGAACATTAAGAAAAGAAAGGGTATTGACATTGATCTGGAAAAAATTCCCCTCAATGACCTGAAGACCTACCAGCTTTATCAGCGGGGAGAGACAGCAGGCACGTTCCAGTTTGAAAGTGAAGGCATGATCAACTACCTGAAGTCTCTTCGGCCTGATAAGTTTGAAGACTTGATTGCCATGAACGCCCTGTACCGGCCGGGTCCGATGGAATATATTCCGAACTTCATTGCCCGCAAACATGGGCGCGAAGCCATACGGTACGACTTGCCGGAAATGGAGGAAAACCTCAAAGACACGTACGGCATTACTGTCTACCAGGAGCAGGTGATGCTGCTTTCACAGAAGCTGGCAAATTTTTCCAAAGGTGATGCGGATGTGTTGCGGAAGGCCATGGGCAAGAAGCAAAAAGATGTGCTTGACAAGATGAAGGGCAAGTTCATTGAAGGCTGCAAGAAAAATGGCCATGATGAGCGTATTGCAGACAAGGTTTGGAAAGATTGGGAGGCATTTGCACAATATGCCTTCAACAAATCCCACTCCACCTGCTACTCGCTGGTAGCGTACCAAACCGCATACCTCAAAGCCAACTATCCGGCTGAGTATATGGCGGCTGTACTTACGCACTCACAGAGCAACCTGGAGAACGTCACCTATTTCATTGAAGCCTGCCGTAAAATGGGAATCGAAGTACTTGGTCCTCACGTCAATGAATCGGGTGTGTTTTTCGAGGTGAACAAAACGGGTGCAATTCGTTTTGGACTTGGCGCAATAAAGGGTGCAGGCGATGCCGCCGTGGAATCGACCATCCAGGAACGAGACGCTCATGGACCCTACACTGATATTTTTGATTTCGCCAAGCGACTTAGTACGCGCTCCGTGAATAAGAAGACCTTCGAGTCATTGGCCCTGTCGGGTGCGTTCGACTGCTTCACAGAATATCACCGGAGGCAATACGTTTTTGCAAAAGAAGGTGACATCAACCTGACGGAAAAAGCCACACGCTACTCAGCCAAGCTCCAGCAGGAAACGATGAGTGCCCAGGTAAGCATGTTCGGCGGAGCATCCGGTACGGAAGTGCCAAAACCAAGAGTCGAACCCATCGAACCCTTCAGCGAAATCGAGAAGCTTCACTTTGAAAAAGAAGTAGTGGGCGTTTACATTTCCGGGCATCCACTGGACAATTTCCGTTTTGAAATGGATACGTTCTGTACAGCACCGATTTCCGATCTCAATAACCTTGACGTGCTGGAAGGCAAAGAAATGAAAGTGGGTGGAATCGTTTCTACGGTGGAGCACAAAATGACCAAAACCGGAAGACCATTTGGAAAAATGGCCGTGGAGGACTACTCCGGAAAGTACGAATTTGTGCTGTGGAGTGATGACTACATGAAATTCAAGTCCTTCCTCATGCCGGGACTCTTTCTTTTCATTGAAGGAAATGTCGTAAGGAAGAGCTGGGGAGACCAGAACCTGGAATTCAAATTGAGAAACATTGAAATCCTGAATGACCTGGCCTCGAAGCGGGTGCAGGGTGTGGCTTTGCGCGTCGCCGTGGCGGCAGTGAATACGGAGTTTATCGACAGCATCGAAAAGCTTTGCAAGAAGTACTCTGGAAACTCTTCCCTGCAAATTTACCTCATCGATGATGTGGAGGTACCCTTGCTCTCGCGGACTGCCCGGATCAAACCCACCAACAGCCTGATCAGGGACCTGATGCCCATGGCCGAAGTGGGGTTTGTCACCGACAAGAATTATGTCCGCTGGCTGACGGACAAGCCCAATAAACCGGAACAAACTTCTGCGGCTGTTGGAACAATTTCTCCTACCTTCGTGTTGGAAACGGCAGAGGCAGAATTATAAGACATTTCATAAGGCATTATTAAGGCAAAGAAACCTTCTAAAACACTTTAAACACATATTCAACATGGGAAAAACACTCATACTGACCGACTCAAATTTCGATGAAACCATCAAATCCGATAAACCCGTTCTGGTCGACTTCTGGGCAGAGTGGTGTGGACCTTGCAAAATGATTGGACCTGCCGTTGAAGAATTAGCAGGAGACTATGAAGGTAAGGCGGTCGTCGGTAAGCTGAACGTGGATGAAAATCCTGAGGTGACGGCTCGTTTTGGTGTGCGTTCAATCCCTACCCTTCTTGTTTTCAAAAACGGTCAAATTGTGGATAAGCAAGTGGGTGCTGTACCAAAATCGGTATTGTCCTCCAAATTGAAGGCACAAGTAGCGTAAGATCTAAATTAATTCCAGACAATTAAGGTCGCTCCGGTGTAGGGTGCGACCTTACTTTTTGTCCTCTATGGGATTCATGTCCAATTCCCATTCATCTGTTCGAAAACAGGAGACGGGAAGACCTTCCTTGTTGAACAGGTTGGGAATGGAAGTATTGTCCCAACAGAATCTTACAGCGACCGGGACCTTCACTTCTTTTGCAAAAACAACGACGGTTTCTCCCTCAATCTTTGCCAAGGCGGGAAAGAATTTCTTGTCATCGCCGGCGATCATGAATTGTGTCGGATCACCGCCGTGACTAATAAGTCCAATTTGCCCGTATTCGAAAGAGATACGGGCCTTACCTTTTTCAACTTTCATTGACTTATAAAGTGGAGATTGATAACCAAGCAGTGGACGTTTGTATGTTTCTGCCAGCGCATAATTGGCAAGCCTGTCCCCCACGGGTTTCTTGAATTTTGGATGAATGTCCTTTACGTTGTCCACTACATCCGAAATGATCACCATCCCGGTATTCGGAATACTTATCATTCTTGATTGTTGTTCGCGGACTAAGGCTCCTTCAAAAGGGCGGGAGTAGTTGAAGGGTGCAATCTGCACATAGTAGAATGGAAAGTCTCTCCCGAAATCTGTTCGCCAGCTTTCGATCATGGTTTTCATTAGCTTCTGATAGGTGGCAGGCGCCACCGTATTGGCTTCTCCCTGATACCAAATTGCACCTGCTATTCCAAAAGGAACAAGGGGTCGGATCATGCTGTTGTATACCACACCGGGGGTACTGGGCCATCCTTCAGACTGTTTGAGTTGCATGGCAGAAGTTTTTAATTCGGAATCTGCTTCGATCTTTTCTGAAGGAGTCCAAACTTCTGCAGGTGTGCCTCCCCAACTAACATTGATAAGACCAATGGAAACCTTCAAGTCATTATGAAGTTTTTTTCCAAAGAAATAACCCACGGCACTAAAGCCCTTCATCGTTTCGGGCGTGCACAATTGCCATTGCCCTTCGCCATGTACCTGGGGTGTCGCTTCCGCTGACCGGTTCACCTGAAATAGCCGGATGTTAGGAAAATTTGCTTTGGGCATTTCTTCTTTAGCATCCGCCGTACCATTGTTGACATTCCATTCCATGTTGGATTGGCCGGAACAAATCCACACTTCTCCAATCATGACATCTTTTATTGTCCTCTCCATCTTACCCAGGATCGTAATGGTAAAGGGTCCGCCTGCGGCCGGGGTCTTGATTTTTAGCGACCAACGGGTAGTGTTGAGGGCTTTTGTCTTAAAGGTGTCTCTCGACTCCCAACTGCCCACCACGGCAATCTTTTCACCGGAGCCAGCCCACCCCCATAGGGCAACCTCCGAATTCTGTTGAAGAACCATGTGGTCACTAAAAACGGCCGGTAGGCGCACCTGGCTTTGCGCGCCTACGAAACCTGACATGACCATGAGGGCAATAAAATATTTTTTCATATGGATAGGCTAAAAGTCCAATTTCCTAAGTCTTTCGACAATTTCAAATACCGCCGGACACACATGTGTATTCTTCAATGCAAGGTCAAGGACTTGCACCATTTTCTTGCGATCAGTATGCGGATATTCACGACAGGCTTTCGGCCGATCGTGATATACACTGCAATAGTTATCAGGACCCAGAAACGGACAGGGGGATGATTTGACTACGTAGTCATTGTCCTCATCCAGGCGCAGGTATTTGTGAATGAGCTCACCCGGCCTCATTCGCAATGCCTTCGCCAAACGCTCAATGTCGTTTTGATAGAAGATGGGACTGGTGGTCTTGCAACAGTTGGCACAAGTCAGGCAATCGATACGGGAGAATACTTCCTCGTGGAGCTTGTGAAATGCATCGTCAACCTTTCTGGGATCTTTTTTTTTGAGACTAAACAGAGTCTTCTTGTGTTCTGCCGTTTTAGGTTTTGAAATTGTTTTCAAACGGTGCAGGTCCATGCATCAAAGATAACAATCCGACCAGAATCATCCCTCGATAATCCAGAGGGATGACGGGATTATTCATTTCTCAAAGCATGCACAGGGTTCCGGACCGATGAGCGCCATAGTTGTACAACGATCGAAACGGTCGTGCAAAATACAACGACACCAAAGGCCACGACAAAAGGTGAATAGCCAATCCCTACCGCAAAGGCAAAGGTATCAAGCCATTTTGTGGCCAACCAATAACTCAGGGGAATGGCAACCAAGCCAGCTATCATCATCAGGAAGAAGAACCAGCTGGCTAGCAATACCATAATTTGTGTGCTCCCCGCTCCAAGTGTCTTTCGTATCCCAATTTCTTTGGTTCGTTGCTCTGCCATAAACAATGCCAGGGCAAACACACCCAACGAAGAAATAATTACCGCAAAGAGCGCGAAGAAGCTCACCCCTTGTGCCACGCGCTTTTCCTTGTCATATTGTTTTTCAAAATTGTCTGAAAGTGAATAGTAGGAGAACGGAAATCCAGGTCTCCAATAAGTCCATTGTTCAGCAAGGTATTTCAACACCTGGGTCTTTTCTCTTTCATCTATGCGCAGGATTACAGAACGGGCCCTGCCCCTGGTCACCACAAATACAATGGGTTTAATTGGCTCATGGAGGGATTCAAAATTAAAATCCTTCACGACCCCTATAATAGTTCCCTTCCTCCGACTGCCATAATGAAATATTTTTCCAACGGCATCTTCATTGGATTTCCACCCAATACTTTTCACCGCTGTCTCATTCAGAATAAATCCTCCCAGGGAATCACTCGCCAGATCATAGTTGAAATTTCTGCCTGCTACAATGGGCAGTCCCAGAACATTGAAATAATCATGGTCAACATGAATGTCTGCTATCCGAAGATTAATGGCCTGCATCTTGCCATTGACCTCGATCATGGCATCCTGCGCATCCATCAACCTACCGGAAGGAACTCGACTGGATAAACTCACGAGTTCAATTCCAGCCTTTTGTTCCAGTTTTGCCTTTACCGATTTGAAATCATCGTAAATGATGGGTGAGGAAGGCAGTACCAGGAGACTGTTGCGATTAAACCCAACATCGAAGCCATCCACAAAAGCCAATTGTTTCTTTACCACCCCCACTGAAATAATCAGGACAAATGCCAGGAGGAACTGCATCCAAACAAGGATCGACCGCACACTGAATTTTTTCCCGGAGGCATGTACTCCTTTGGTCATGACCTCCGACGCCTTGAATGCACTCAACAGGAAGGCGGGATAACCACCTGCGATAAGACTTACGGCCAAAAGCAGCATAATCATTGCCATCATGACTTTCGGCTGCCCAAGCTGCGAAAGACTTAAGGATTTCTCAATGAAAGTATTAAAGGCAGGTAGAAGAAAGTAGGCCGCACCGATGGCAAGGACAATAGACAGCAGCGCGAAGAGGAATGATTCGCTGATGAATTGGTTGAAAAGTGCTGAATGGGTTGCTCCCAGTGTCTTCTTTAAACCCACTTCCTTCGCCCGCTGCGAAAGTCGTGCGGTAGAAAGGTTAATGAAGTTGATACAGGCAACTACCAAAATCAGGAAGGCCGTCGCCACAAAAATGTACACTATGACGAAATTGCCATTAGATTCCGTGGAAGAATCGAGGGTAAAGAATAGGTGCAAATTCTTCAGTGGCCAGAAGTGGTATCGATAGGCCTGAGAAGATTTCCTGCCGTCAGCCATGAGTTCATAATACTTATCCAACGCCGAAGGCATGGACGCTTCGAGCACATGAATATCGGCTTCAGGTTTCAGGAGGACATAGGTTGCATCGTTATTGCTTTGATTCCGCATCAGGTCTTCCCTTCCCTCCAACTGCTCCCGGGTGGCCATTGAGACAAGCAAATCAGGCTTGAAGTGACTGTTGGTAGGAATATCCCTGAACACGGCAGTAATCATGAGTGGAACCTTGTTCTCCATCATCAGTATCTTCCCCATCGCCTCCTCCGATTCGAAATATCGTTTGGCCACTGATTCACTGATGGCAACGGTGTTCAGGTCCGTGAGTGCGGTGGTTGCATTTCCCTTTGTCAAACTCCATGAAAACACATTGAATACGTCGGGGTCGGCAAAGAACATGCGTGATTCGACAAATGATTTCCCGGAACTTTCATAACCCACCAGCGTATTGCTGTTATCGCTAAAGCGGACGACCGACTCTATTTGTTGGGCGAAGTCATCCCGGGCGTGAACAGCCAGGGCAAAATTAACGTTACCAAAATGGAGCTCTGGCAATCCATCGATATCAATACTCTCCCGGGACACACGGTAGATTCGATCACCGTTTTTGTTGTATCGGTCATAGCTTGTCTCATCTATGATATATAACAACATGAGCAACAAGGCAGAGAAGGCAAGGGTCAAACCCAGTAAATTGATAGAAGAAGTTACTTTATTCTTCAGAATGCTGCGCACCGCAAGCAGGAAGTTATGTCGGAACATGGGCTTATGTTTCAACGCTAAACTCCCGTTATCAGCAATAGTTACAGGCCCCGTGAAAGATTTTTGAAATAAAAAAGGCCGGAAAATTTCCGGCCTTTGATTGGAAGCGGCAAAATAAAATAATTACCTGGCCGATGCCGTAAATTGTTGCTGTGGACCTTTGAATGTGCTCTTATGAATGCGGGAAAAAAAGGCTTCGTTCAGGGCATGCACAATTTGCGTGATGTATTCTTTATGATTGCTGATCACCACAACCCTGTCGCCGGTGGCGATAGTAATACTCACCGCGTATTTTTCCCTCATGGACCACATAATTCCTATGCCGGTAAGCATGAACAAAACCCCAAGACAGAATACACCCGTATTCGGATCGATTGGAACGCCCACTAACGTCACCTCAGGAAGGTTGCCAACAACGCTTGCGCCTCCTGCAATGGTCAGGATTGCGCCAAAGAACAGCAATAAGATACCTGGGGCTTTGGAAGGTCGGATAATGGCTAGACCGTGCTTGGTAATCCCATCCAGGCTGTACCACTTCTTACGTACCTGAAGCTCGGAGTCAGTAACCGTTACGCCAAAGGTATCGGTGTAGAAAACATTTTCTTTTGTCATAAAAAAACCGTTTGGTTCAATTCTGAATACGGGTTTTGATGGAAAAAAGGTCCTGTCCCACAGAAACCCTCGCTATTTGACCGGAATGGCAGGCAGAACGCCTCCTGAGTCGACAGGTTATGGATACCTAAAAGTCAATAAATAGGTCCCAAATCGCAATTGATGAAAATTGAGATGTAAAGGTTTGGATGTCATTACCCTTCGTCGTCACCTTCCTTATCACGTCTGGTAAATGAATCAATCAATCTCCAAACCATAAAGAGGAAGACGGCAGTTAGGCCAATACCGAAGAGGGCACCAAGGAATTTGATCATTCTATGAAATTACAAGATCACCGGTAACAAATCTGCTTGTACGGACAATATTCGCAGTTGTCCGTATTCTTCGTTTGTTTGAAGGGCACATCCGGATTAAACATCTCCTCAAGCAAATTCCGGAGCAAAGCCTCAAACTTATCCACATGAGGCATCAGGTTCCCAAAGGGCTCATCATCCATTGTGAATCCAAACTGCAACGTTTCCTCAAACAGGTTGGTTCGTGTAAGCAATCCTGGGATAACTTCCCGTCCCGCGACGTCGTTGTTGGCCTTGTAAAGCAATGCATAGAGCATGGTCTGGAATGCAGCTTTGTTTCTCTTGCCGTCGCCATTGAATAGTGATTCAATGCTTTCAAACTTGAGTTTATCACCACCGGTTTTGTAGTCAATCACCCTCAGCACGTTGCCCTTCTTATCAATACGGTCAATCGTGCCCCCCAGCACGGCTTGGCCCGGGCTATGCGAAATAGGTACGTAGTACAGCAGGCCTTTGTGCTCCAATCCCTCCATGGTGAACGGGGCGTAGGCTTTGTCATGCCTGAGGATGGCGCGAGTGAAGCTGATTACCATTTCGCGCACGATCAGGCGCTGGCCTTCGTACACCACGGGGCCCATTTCACCAGAGAGGTTAGCGAAATACTCCGAGATCAGTCTCTCTATGGTCTGCTTCTCCTGGGCGAAGTCACTGGGTTCGATAACATTGTTCTTGTTCTTTTCCAGAATCCCCTGGTAGAATTTGTGCATGACGTGGTGAAGCAGCAAGCCAAAAGAGCGTGCATTCAGGTCATCATCCACCTCATCCGGTTCTTTGATGCGGGCAATGTGCTTGAAATAAAATCGCAGGGGACATTCTACGTACGCATTCAGCGCAGATGGAGAAATGCCTTTGAAATTCCTGTTCCCCTCATTGAGCTTTAAGAGTCCTGCGCGCGCATATTCATCTTTTGGAATTTCTATCGAGCGAATGGCGACCGGCTGAATGGGTGTGTGCAGTACGCGGTGTTCGAACTCCCAGCCAGACTCAAACAACAACTGCTGGAGGAAGCGGCTCTTTTCTCCCTGGCCCAGGACATCGGTTTCAGTGTTATAAAAGAGGTAGACATTCTCGGCCCGCTGCAGCACACGGTAGAAGAGGTATGCATACATGGCATCCTGGTGTTCTGCTGTAGGCAACCGGTAAGCTTTGCGAATGGTGTAAGGTATGTAGGAGGACTTGTGTCCGCTCGATGGCAGCGCGCCCTCGTTGAGTGAAAGCACAAATACATTCTTGAAATCCAGGTTCCGCGTCTCAAGCACACCCATGACTTGTAAGCCCTTTAACGGCTCGCCTACGAATGGAATTTTATGCGAGCGGACTAATTGCCGGAACAGCCGGAGGAAGGCCTTCCAGGCGTCTCGGTCCTTTTTCTGCGTCGAAGGTTCTTCGTTCACCACCAGCCCTGGTCCCCACACTTCTCCGAGCCGGTTAATAAGTTTCAGAAACTGATGGACGTATTCCTTATCCAGGGGCATGAGCTGCGGCAACCCACCCAACACATACAGAATATCATGCAAATATTGTACGATGTACCGGCCCTCAGTCGGCTGAAAAATGGCCGCTAAGAGAGCCGGACCTACTTTAAGTTCTTCCGCGGGTATAGTGACTTTCTTGTTGTCAACAATTTCCTTGCGTCGTGCCGTCGTCAGCGCCGGGTCTGACGCCACTACATAGGGATGGCCCAATAGGGCGAGGGCATGCCGGTGGTTGAATCGGTTCTCGCGTTGGTTCATTTGCAGTTCTGCAAGTTCCTCCACCAGGTTGAAGACCGGCGTGCTTGCCAGCGGAAATCCCATGGTCACGTTCATGGTTTCCACCTGGCCGGCAAGACCGTGGAGCACCGGCAGCAATAGTTTTTCATCCGGAAGAACCACGAGAGTTTCCTCCGGATTCATTCCTTTCTTGATAAGTTCTCCTACTTTCTTCGCCATCAACTTTGCCTGCCCAACCTGTTGGGACGCTCCGAGGATGCTGACTTTCTTTGGGGTATTGAAATTGCCGGGTATATCCTTTGGGAAGGTCTTCCCCAACACCGGATGGAGTTGATACTGCCGGAAGAAAACACCGGCCTCCTGCGTTGAGTTGTTTACGTAATAACTGTCGACATCCCAAAACACTTCCCCACGTCCACTCTGAACATAAACTCCGATCAATTTTTCCTCCGCTGCCGTCAAGGCGTTAAAGCCAGCAAATATTATCGGACCTTTGGATTCCAAATTCAATGTGCCTCCCACCACCTCTCGTTGCAACATCCCATCGTAGGCAAGTCCTTCGGCTGTCAGTTGAGCCTTGAATTCCTCATACACATTCGGGAGGAGCTTCCACGTATCCAAAAACATCTGTTTGTGCGAAGTCAGGTCGGTTTGGAAGGGGCCCCAGAAGCTCTGTAAGAACTCAATTTGCTCCTCCGTCAGAAATTCGAATGCCGCATCCATTTCTTTCTGGTTGCTCAGGTCACGAAACACCTGGGCAGCACCGACGAGGTATTTATCCACCTCATCAAAATCGCGGAGCAGCATTTCTCCCCAGAAATAGAATTGGTCAAACGATTCATTGAAGCCCCTCTTCACCACATCCGTGTAAGTCCGGTAAAGTCGAAAAACCAATTCGAGTTTGTCGGGGATGCGCGCAGTTGAATGCTTTGCGAATAATTCCTCGATCGTTAGCAGGTGTGGCGCAAATGCCGGTTTGTCGATCAAGTGACTCAGGTGATTGCGGAAGTAGAGAATGGCCCTCCGGTTCGGAAATACGATCGTGAGGTCCTCCAGTTTCGGGTGGTCCTTGAGAATCTTCTCCGCCAATTCAAACAGGAATTTTTTCATCCGCCAAAAAGCCCCAATTGTTTGTCGTCTTTGGTTTTTGTCACCTTACTCCCCTCTTTGTGCAGCGCCACCACATCAAAATCACTCAGGTAGAGCAGGTAGCCTTCCACTTCCTTGAAATTCATTTTCTTCATAATCTCCATGTATTCCTTTACCTGCAATTGATCTGATTTTGATTTTTCACCGGTCTTGAAATCGATCACAACCGCTTTGTCACCCATTATCAATAACCTGTCAATCCGGTTTTCAGCACCTCCGGGAATCAGGATGGGTACTTCCGTCTTCACTGTCCAATGATTTGAAAACCAGGTTCCCACCAGCGGATGTTCCATCAATTTGGTGAGTCGCGCTTCCAGTTCAACCCTTTCTTCCGGCAATAAATAGCCATCATTGACCAGCACATCCAGCTTCGATTTCAAATCTGAAGCATATTGAATGCGCGAAAGCACGGTATGCATGTGTATGCCATAGTTGATCTTCATTCTGCCTTCCGATTCCGGATTGAAGAACGACGCCCCGGATTGTCGGATTACCAGCTTGTCCCGCCACCTCCCCACCGGGTAGGTCAGCATTTCATCGGATGGTAGCAAGTCTTTGATATCGGATTTTGTTCCGGATATCTTACCCACCAAAAACTCAAGTGTGGCGTGGTTCCAGCTGGACACCAGGTCCGGATCGGCGAGGATTGCGTCATACACCCAACGTGCCACGAGGTTATTGGCAGGACCATTTTTTAGTATCGGGGCCATTGCAATCAGGCCTACCTTGGCTCGCGTAAAAGCGACGTAAAGTAAATTCAGGTTATCAAGGAATGCACGGGTCTTTTCTTCGGTATAGTCCTGGGCAAAAACAGTGTCTTCCAGCGATTTGGAGTATTTGACAGGCACGTGTCCTGTGTGGCTTAGCATACCATCGTGTGTTTGCACCCACAACCGGGGAGCAAAGTTGCCAAAATGATCAAAATTCCAGGAGCAAAAAGGGATGAACACATACTTGAATTGCATTCCTTTTGCTTTGTGAATGGTGAGAATCTGCATGGCATCGGTATCAACCGAAACCTTGATTGAAGTCTTTTCACTGTTCTGGTTTTCATCCCACCACGTGAGAAATGAAGCCAGGTCATTCCGCTCGCGGGTGTAGAATTCCAGCACCAAATCCTGGAATGCCTGAAGGTAGGCGAGTTCTCCACGCACCGCACCGATGTTGAGTATCCTGATCAAAGTCTCGGTTAGTTCAAAAAGCGGCAGTTTTTTCAAAGACATCTTTTGGGTCACAAATTCCTCCGGCAATTGTTCCTCAAATACCATCGAGTTTGTGACTTGAAATACTTCTTCGAGCGGTTTTTTTGGTGCGTGCAGTTTGGCATACTCGAATGATACCTGGGCCCGTGCGATCGGGTCGTCGGTATTCAACAAATAACGCAGCGCACCCAACAACAGGTTTACCACTGCCGCCCTGTCGAGGTGTAGTGATTCATCTGATACAACATCGTAACGGCAGCCAGGCTTGATTTTTTCTGAATCATTATACTGCAGCAGGTAATCAGCCACCTTCTGTCCCTCGCGGTTGCTGCGAACGAGAATGGCAATGTCGCGAAGGGACGCGCCTGTTTGTTGTAGCATTTCAATGTTGGCAACCATATGCTCAAGTGCAATCTCATCCCACTTTTGCTCTTCATTTCCCTGCAGGAATTGGATCCGAACAAAACCCTGCTCTGTCCGGCTTACGGTTTGTTGCCCATCTTCATAAACATCCTGCACAAATGGAAACGGACTTCGTGCTGATATAAATTTAAAAATCGTGTTGTTGAAACTGACGACCTGTTTGGTGCTGCGAAAATTTTGGCTCAATGGTTTTATCTCAACCCGGTTCAGACCAATCTGGTTTTCCACCTGCTTTTGCAGCAGTGTCAGGTCTCCGCTCCGCCAGCGGTAGATGGACTGCTTTACATCCCCGACAATCAGACTGGAATAACCCTGGTCCAGACCATTCACCAACAAAGGCAGGAAATTCTTCCACTGCAGTCCAGACGTATCCTGGAACTCATCGATGAGGTAATGGCGGTAGAAGGAGCCAATCTTTTCGTAAATAAATGGTGTGTCGCTGCCCTGGATGATTCCATCAAGAAAGGTGGGCGCATCCGCCAGCAACATCAGGTTATTGTCAGCTTTGTATTCTGTCAGCTTGCGCGAAAGGTCCGTCACCAAACCGAAGACATATAGATTATCGAGCATCACTTCTGCCGACAGTGCCGTCTTTAACTCATTATCAAATGCATCAACAATGGAATTTACCAGGGCCGCCAGCGAATTTCCGGCCTCCGCCAAAATCTCCTGGAATTTGAGCGAACCCTTCTTAGGCCAATCCCTTGGGATGGTAAAATCTTCCCTAAATCTTTTTCCGGGCACCTTTAGTTTTCCCAACTTTGTCCCACTGGAGTACGCCGACAAGCTCGCTATGAGCCCCGATCCGCTATGTTTGAGGTCATCTGGTTCCCAGCCCCGCTCCTGCATCGTCTTCAGAATCCGGGACGACGGCTCGGCAATCTTTGATTGAAAGCTCTTCTTCACTTTCACCAATTCTTGACGAAGCCTTTCGAAGAAAGTTGGATCGGATGTGTCCCGGCGAATGTTTTTTTCAATGGCCCGAAATTCTTCACGGAAGATTTCCGCTGAAAAATCAAGCAAATTCCTTCTGATGTCCCAGGCCTGGTCGTTTTCCAGATTTTCCCGTGCGAACTGAACCACCCATCGGGTGAGTTCGGGATTATTCCCCAGTTCATCGATGAGGTTATCAATCACTTCCGTCATCACGGCATCGCGATCCACTTCAAGCCGGTAGTCGCCCATGAGTCCGGCTTCCCGGGTGAAAGAGCGAATTACCTTCTGAAAGAACGCATCAATGGTACTGATGGAAAACTGGTCGTAGTGGTGGAGAATTTCTGACCTCAGTTCGGAACAATTCTGCTGGAACGTCTGAGGGTCAAGGCTAAGTTCTTCCTGAAGCTCAATCGCCAATGGATCATTGCAGGGGCGGGTAAACTGGTTCAGGTAGTCCAGGATACGATCCTTCATCTCCTGAGTGGCCTTGTTGGCGAAGGTGACGGCAAGAATATGTCGAAAATAATAGGCCTTGTTTTGCAGGGCCAGCTTCAGGTATTCTTTCGCCAGCGTGCGCGTTTTGCCAGAGCCGGCAGAGGAGCGATAAATGGTAAACGTCTTCAGGGGGAGAGAGAATTACGAATTACAAATTACGAATTGTGCGTGGAACTGCACAGCCCGCATTACGATTTACAATTTTGGGTTGATTTCACGGAACGAAAAGATGATAAAAACATTCATTTTATTCAATCTGTCATTTGTCGATTGAAATGCATACATTGAAATAATTCTGTTCGTATGGTCCGGCTTACAAAACTTGCTGACGCACTCTTCTATTCCTTCCCGATCCAGCTGCTGATCAATAATTTCAAGCGCAATCAGGTACTGCTCTTGTGTTGGGTAGTACTCTTTGCCATGATCACTGGAAATTTCGGCAAATACCTTGGTATTCCTTACCTCTTCCTCGATCCCGAGTATCTCAACGAAGTGAACTTCACCAGCTTTCTCATTATCGGAATTATGGTGTCCGGATTTACGACCGCATTTCACATCACCTGTTACATATCCGACGGACATCACTTTTCTTTTATCGGAGCTCTCTCAAACCCTTTCAGCAAATTTTGCCTGAACAACAGCATCCTTCCGGCCGTATTTCTTACCACATATCTCTATCAGGTTATCAGTTTTCAGGTATCCAATGAATTCACAACCGCCACAGAACTCACGCTGGATGTGGCTGGCTTTTTCACCGGATTCATCGCCATGGCAGGCCTGCTGCAGCTCTATTTTCATTTTACCCAAAAGGACATCTTCAAATATATGGTGTGCCGCCTGGATGAAAAGCTCAAGAAGACCGTGAAAGTGACCCGTGCCAGTGCCATGAAAAAGCTAGACATCGCGCGGAAAAAGCAGGTAAGGGTCGACAATTACCTTGACTACAGTTTTCGGTTCAGGCAGGTCAACGATGAGAAAGATTTTTATGACAAGAATGCCATCATCCAGGTATTTGATCAAAACCAGTTTAACCTGGTCGTTATTGAATTGCTGATTTTCGCACTCGTGATGATGCTGGGCATCTTTAAGGACTTTACTTCTTTTCAGATCCCGGCGGCCGCAAGCTTCATGATCTTCCTCACCATTTTCGTCATGCTTTCCGGTGCCTTTTCCTATTGGTTTGGAGGATGGTCAATATCTGTTGCACTTGTTTTGTTCCTGATTGTGAATCACATGGTGGGTGAGGGCTGGATGACAAAGAAATACAAGGCCTTCGGACTCAATTATGAAATACCTCCGGTGGACTATACCATTGAAAAATTAACAGGCCTGAACAGCAACGACAACATTCAACAGGCGCGTCAACATACCCTTGGAATTCTTGAGAACTGGAAGAAGAAATTCAATGGCTCACCCATTCCAAAAATGGTGTTCATCTGTTCAAGTGGAGGTGGCAAGCGGGCAGCATTGTGGACCCTTGCAGCGCTTCAAACAGCCGATAGCTTGAGCGGCGGCAAGCTGATGGACCAAACTATCCTTATTACCGGTGCTTCCGGCGGTCTGATCGGTGCCAGTTATTTCCGAGAAGTGGTGCTCAGACAAAAACAAGGAGAAGACATCAAACCCTATTCACCCATTCATCAGAAAAAAATTGCAACTGATAATCTTAATCCCCTGATCTTTAGTCTCCTTGCGAATGACCTCTTTGTGGGCTTTTCAAAGTTCGAGTATGCAGGGCAGCGTTATTCACGCGACCGGGGGTACACATTCGAAGAGCAGCTTAACATCGATACCGAAGGCTTGATGGATAAGACCATTTCAGAATACCAGAAACCGGAAGAAGAGGCCATGGTACCTATGCTTATCTTATCTCCGACCATCGTAAACGATGGTCGGAAGCTCTACATCTCGGCACAGCCTGTGTCATATCTTAATTCCGATATTCTAAATTTTCCGCAGTATGGTAATTCCAAATTCAGTGGCGTGGACTTCCAGGAGATGTTTAAGAACCACGGGGGTGCCAACTTGCGGTTTCTCTCAGGATTGCGCATGAGCGCCACCTTTCCTTACATCACGCCAAATACCACTTTGCCTACCCAGCCACCGATTCAAATCATGGACGCAGGCATATCCGATAACTTTGGAATAACCGATGCGGTAAGGTTTATTTATTCGTTTCGGGAATGGATAGCAGCCAATGCCTCCGGAGTTATCATCCTCTCGATCCGTGACTCCCCTAAACTTGCTCCTATATCGGAGGAAAAAGGCAACACTTTCATTGATGACTTTACCCAGCCTATTGCCAGTGTATACAATAACTTTGAAAACTTTCAGGATATAACCAACGATAATCTAGTCGGCTACGCCAGGTCCTGGTTTAAGGATCCCATTGACCGGGTGGATATTCAATATCTTCCTACGAGTTATCTCCCTATTTTACAGAACATGGATAGCATTCGTCAGCACAGTGCCCGCGCCTCCCTGAGTTGGCGTTTGACCACCCGCGAAAAGCAAGGAGTCGTAGAGACACTCCAGACTCCCAAGAATCAAGAGGCCATCAGCAAGTTGGTGAAACTCCTGAATTAGTTTTCAGTAAGAGCACCGATTCGCCCGATCACCTCACCATTTATTGGCATACCACCTCAACGCTGCTTACAGTTGCTGCGCCCTCGTTGTCATGATTATGTGTCATCCATACCCTTGCAAAGAGCAAACAACCGACAAAAATCAGGGCAAACTTTGATAATCGCGTGGCGTGGAAAATCCGGTTTAAGAATGAAATATTCAGCACCCATGTCAGTCCAATCATGACAGGCCAGGTGCCAAGTCCAAAAAAAAGCATAAACAAAAATCCATCTGTTGGCGAAGGCAGGATCAGGCATGTCGTTAGCGCCAGGTACGTGAGACCGCACGGCAATAAGCCATTCAACATTCCAAGGAGAATAGTGGCAACCACGGATTTTCGTTGCAGCGTCTCTCCAAATATGTTTTTAAGCCATCCCGTAAATCGGTTTATGCTTTTGGTGAGGTAGGGGATTTGCATACTGCTGATTCCTCCCACGCCGAGTAGCAGGAATACACAGCCCATGGAAATTGAAATGATTTGTTGGTAAGGTTCGAATTGTATCAGGGAACCAATGGCTGCCACCATCACGCCCATCAAACCATACGTCAACACCCTTCCCGAATTGTAAAGCACCCGGGCCATTGCAAACGGATTGCTGCGGATGATCGCCGTGGCCAACGGGCTGCACATGCCTGCACAATGCAGGCTGCCGGCCAATCCCATGATCAAGGCGGTGTAGAACATCAGAGTACAATCAGTTTTTCCAGAAAATATTCTTTGCCTTCTTCCTTCCATGTCAATGCTGCCCGGTACAATCCAGGTTCCCACCCATGCAATTCAAATTGCTGGAAATTGCCAGCCGATGGATCCAACTTGAACCACCTGTCAAGCCTTGCATTGGACGGTCTTGAAAGTCTTAACTCTCCAGTTTCGGGCTTGAGCGTGTCGTTGAATACAATGCTTACCTTCCCCTGCTCTGCCGTGATGGTAGGCGGCTCCACCAAATTATTTGCGTTGTACATCTTATCCAGTTTCTTCTGATAATCAAGCTCTTCCTGGTAGTAGTCCGGCGAAACCAGGCTCACCTCCTGCCGGATACAAACGGTGACCAGCACGCCGATAAACAGGCCAAAGAACACGAATGACAAGACGATGGCTTTTCCAAAATTCATAGTCTTACGAATTTAATGATTATCCTTCTTTTCAGTTTCACTTCCTCCTTGCTGGTTTCCCAGTGGCCCGATAAACCTTGCCTTCGTGGATATTATCTTCTTACCCTGCTGATACACCCCTAAATCCACTGTCATCTTCATTGACCTGACCTCACCAGGAGGCATCTTGATCATGTATAGTCCTTTCAAAATGCCTTCCTTGGGAACGATTATGTCAGGCCCTCCTACTCTCAGCAGTGAAGCCGATGCAGGGACCTCAATCTTAAGTTCAAGCGGTACCTCGTCAAACGTCTTGTTGACAAATTCAATATTGTACATATTGGTGATTTGGCCATCATCTGTTCTCGAGTAAAGGGTGCCTGGAACTTTTAAGACGGTCATCTCAATATCCTGGCGGGTAAAGACGAGATAGCACAGCACAATGATCAGGGCAGACAGCACAACAATATAACCCGCGATGCGGGGCGTGAAAAGCTTTTGCTTACCCTCCTTGATGGCGCTATGAGAGGAATACCGGATCAGGCCTTTGGGTTTGTGGATCTTGGTCATCACATCATCACAAGCATCAATGCAGGCGGTGCAGTTCACACACTCCAGTTGTGTCCCATGACGGATATCAATGCCTGTTGGGCACACGTGCACGCATAACTTACAGTCGATACAGTCACCTTTGGTCTCGGTCTTCTGTTCCTTTTTTAATCGCCCCCGCGGTTCGCCCCGCAGCCAATCGTACATCACCACGATAGAGTCTTTCACCAATAAAACACTTTGCAATCTCCCATATGGACAGACAACAACGCATGCCTGTTCTCGAAAGTGTGCAAACACGCCATAGAAAATGAGCGTGAATGTGGTTAGTCCCAAAAAGCCTCCCCAATGCTTAGCAGGAGACTGACTTACAATTTTCAAGACTTCATCTACGCCGATAAGATATGCCATGCAGGTATGGGCAATAAGGATGGAGATAAGCAGAAACACAATGTGCTTCGCCGACTTTTTGAAAATCTTGCCTGAGTCCCAGGGCAAACGGTCCAGCCTGCGCTGATTGTTGGCATCGCCCTCGATCCAATATTCAATGCGGCGAAATACCATTTCCATAAACAGGGTTTGCGGGCAGGCCCATCCACACCATATCCGACCAAATGCAACCGTGAACAGAATAACAAAGACAAAGAAGGTTATCAATGTCAGGGCCAGGAGGAAAAAATCCTGTGGCCAGAACATCTGTCCAAAGAGGATGAACTTCCGTTCAAAAAAATTAAAAAGAAAGAATGGCCTGCCTTGTATATGGACGAGGGGACCGGAAAACAGTAAAGCAAGGAGGATTATACTAGCCAAGGTGCGACCCGTGTAGAGCGACCCATTTGGTTTCTTAGGATATAGCCACACGCGCTTGCCTTCCGCATCGACGGTAGCGAGGGTGTTGCGGTACTCTTCATCGAACTCATAAAAATTACCCGAAACCGGGGCTTCTTTTTCTTGCATGATCATTCACAGTTGACCTTCGACGAATATCAAGCGTACTACTCCATTCTTTCGACCTCCGGTGCCTTCAAAGACTAGCCTGCGTCTTAGTTGAGTCTGTTGCTGCGGGCTTGACTTCCGGTTTGTATAAAGTGCCTTCCGGCTTCTTTCCATTGGCAGGGGCAGTTCCTTGTAGTGTAAGAACGTAACTCGCCACATTCCTCATTGCCTCCGGGCTCATCACGCCGCCCCAAGCGACCATATTGGTACCAGGCACTCCATTCTTTACAGTCTTGAAGATATCTTTGACCGAGCCTCCATGCTTCCAGTACTCGTCGGTCAGATTTGGTCCGATGTCACCTCCTCCATCACGCTTATGGCACGTTGAACATGTATTGAGGAAAGTCGACTTCCCATCTGCAAGTGCCTTTGCATCAGCAGTAACTTCCACATTTAGTTCGTCAATTTGTGGACCGGGATGGGCCGCTTTCAGTTTTAAAGCCTGTTCATTCGCATAGGCCAATTCATTTTCATATTCATTGATGGACAATGGCATGGTGTTGAAAACATGGAACACAAGCAGGTACACCACCGCAAAGCCTATGGTGCCATAAAACAGCATAGTCCACCATGGCGGTAGGTGGTTGTCAAGTTCCTTGATTCCATCAAAATCGTGGTCGAGGATGATGGTTGCCTCTTTCTCAACGGGAACAAAATTATTGGCCTGTTGCCATAGTTTGTCAAATAAAGATGGTTCCGGTTGGTAAGCAATACCGAGTCTTTCAGCTTTTTCTTTGGCCGCAGTCTTCGCAAGAATATTCACTACCTGCAGCATATACACGGCTACCGCCATAACCAACAGGGCCACGACGAACATAAAGCCGATCACCACGTAAAATTGAATGGTCGGATCATCCCAAACAGAAGCTGGAGGATTAGTCGTTTGAGCGCCTGTAGCAAAAGCGGCGCTAAAGAATACAAAGAATAAAAGTATTCGTTTCATGATTGTGGCGAATTTGCTGATTTTGAATTGGTTCCATCTTCCAGTGGCAGTTGGCTCATCGTCCGTATAAATCCGCTATCAACGGTGAACGCCCACCACAGCAACACAATAAAAAAAGAGAAGAAGATAACAAACGAAATGACCGGCCAGATGGCGATGTGGTCAATGTTTTCCAGAATGTCTTTATACATGGTTGATAATTAGTTTTTTTGTTTCGGGTCACCAGACACCTGCAAATTTTTATTTCTTTTCCGCCTTGATATCCACACCCAACCGCTGTAGATAGGATATGAGTGCCACGATCTCAGCTTCAGGAGCAGCTTCATATCCCTCCATTTTCAAATTCTCTGAAATCCTGGCGGCCTGTTTTTCCAAATCAGCATTGGCAACATCTTCATAGCCTTGCTCATAGGGAACTCCAATGGTTCTCAACGCCTTGATCTTTCCAGCAGTCAGTGACTTGTCAATAACCTGCTCATAGAGCCAAGGATAAGAAGGCATTATCGAGCCATTGGATACATCGCCAGGTGTCAGCATGTGACGATAATGCCAGCTGTCGGCATACTTGGCCCCCACACGGTGCAGATCCGGCCCGGTTCGCTTTGATCCCCATAGGAATGGATGGTCATATACATACTCTCCTGCCTTGGAATATTCTCCAAATTTGGGGTCATATCGCTGCACTTCACTTCGGAAGGGACGCACCATTTGCGTATGGCAGCCAACGCAACCTTCACGGATGTAGATGTCACGGCCATGCAACTCCAGCGGTGTGTAGGGAGTGACCGAGGTAATCGTGGGTATGTTTGACTTGATAAGAAAAGTCGGTACGAGTTCAATAATTCCTCCGATAAGGATGGCCACCAGTGCCAGGGTTGTGAATAGCACAGGCTTGCTTTCCAACACATGGTGCCAGCCACCGCTCTCGCTGGATGCTTTAACCATGGGGGCCACCTCTGCCTCTTCATTGGCAACAAACTTCCCTGCATAAGCCGTCTTAATAAGATTGTATGTCATGATAAAGACACCAATCAGGTACAGACCACCTCCTACCGCACGCAGCATATACATCGGGATGATCTTTGCCGTCGTTTCGAGGAAGTTGGGATACGTTAGAAATCCATCCGGATTGAACTCTTTCCACATCAGGCTTTGTACTACGCCTGCCGTGTACATGGGCAATGCATAGAAAATGATGCCCAGGGTTCCCAACCAAAAGTGAACGTTGGCCAATTGTGTGGAGTAAAGTTTGGTGTTCCACATCCTTGGCACAACCCAATACAGCATACCAAAGATCAGGAAGCCGTTCCAGCCAAGGGCACCTACGTGCACGTGCGCAATAATCCAGTCCGTAAAGTGTGCTATGGCGTTGACATTCTTTAGTGAGAGCAGTGGACCTTCCAACGTCGCCATACCATAGGCTGTAACTGCCACAACCATAAATTTTAGAACCGGGTCTTCACGAACACGATCCCAGGCGCCACGAAGAGTTAACAACCCGTTCAACATACCACCCCAGCTCGGTGCGATAAGCATAATAGAAAACACCACACCCAGCGACTGAGCCCAGTCTGGCAATGCAGTATACAGCAAATGGTGAGGGCCGGCCCAGATATAAATAAAAATCAAGGACCAAAAGTGAATGATGGACAACCTGTACGAATATACCGGTCGATTAGCCGCCTTGGGAAGGAAGTAATACATCATACCGAGATATGGAGTAGTAAGGAAGAATGCCACAGCATTGTGACCATACCACCACTGAACCAATGCATCTTGAACACCTGCGTACCAAGAGTAGCTCTTGAAGAGCGTCACGGGAATTTCAAATGAGTTGACGATGTGCAATACGGCGACGGTAACAAACGTGGCGATGTAGAACCAGATCGCTACATACATGTGTTTCTCACGCCGCCTGATAATGCTACCGATCATGTTAATACCAAATACGACCCAGATCAATGCAATAGCAATGTCAATAGGCCATTCCAATTCAGCATATTCTTTAGAGGTAGTCATACCGAGCGGAAGGGTAATGGCGGCCGCAAGGATGATCAATTGCCAGCCCCAGAAATGCAGCCAGCTCAAGCCATCGTTGAACATGCGTGTTTTAAGCAGTCGCTGCATGGAATAATACACGCCAGCGAACATCGCATTACCAACAAATGCAAAGATGACTGCATTGGTATGCAATGGACGAATACGTCCAAAGCTGGTGTATTGCAAGTCAAAATTGAAAATGGGGTAAAAAAGCTGGATGGCAGCGAGCAATCCGACGGACATGCCCACAATACCAAAGATCACAGTGGCAATGATGAAGGCCTTAACAATCTTATTGTCGTAACGGATTTTTTCTAATTCCATAGCAAGGCGTTTAGATCGTTTTATTATTATGGGCTTAAAAGTAGAAGCCCTTTCCAGTGGCGTCTATGACGTGAATTAGGGCTAAAGATGACTTTTGTCAGTAAAATTCAATTACAAATGGAGAATCACGAATTGCCATATACGGTGCCACCCCACAATTCGCAATTCCTAATTCTTAACTAGTTCCGCAATGCAGTCAATTTCCACCAACGCCTCCCTCGGTAACCGGCTCACCTCCACCGTGGTACGGGCGGGTTTATGATCACCGAAAAAGATCTCATAGGCCTTGTTCATCTTCTCAAAATCCGAAAAGTTTTTCAGAAAAACTGAAGTTTTGAGAATATGGGTGCGGTCACAGCCAGCGGCCTTCAGAACATTTTCCAGGTTGGCCAAAACCAATGTGGTCTGCTCACTTGCTGTAGCTCCTTCAATCTGCATGGTAGAAGGATTAAGTGGAGTTTGGCCGGAGCAAAAAATCAAATTGCCGGTTTGCATCGCCGCAGAATAGGGACCAATGGCTTTCGGTGCCAGGTCGGAGGTGATTCTCTTCATTCAAGAAAATTAGCAAAAAATTTGAATGAACAGAACCCTGGCAGAGAAACCATTTTCCTTATGTCATCAATCCCATTTTGTGTTGAAACATTCCCGCAATATTCTG
Source organism: Cytophagales bacterium (assembly GCA_025358885.1). GTDB lineage: Bacteria > Bacteroidota > Bacteroidia > Cytophagales > Cyclobacteriaceae > ELB16-189. The sequence continues at coordinate 44,856 of JANYHW010000157.1, forward strand.
GGCCCTGGACTTAATCTCTTTCGCATTGAAACCGGTAAAATGTTCATCGACGGTAAGGGTGAACAATTCCAACCATCGCCTGAAGTGGGATGAATCTATGGAAAGCGGTAGGTGCTTTTGAAGCGGATTACCGTGATACGAATGGTCTCCAAGAATCATTGATGACCAGAAATCGTACATGACAGGCAGGTGGTGCGGCCAATCCACATGTAAGAAAACGGGCCTGAGCAGTTCATCTGCCTTCACTCGTGAGTAAAAGGCGTCTACCAGGTGTATAATGTCCTTCCTGTCTGTAATATCATTCATCGGCGGTACGGGGAACTGGTCAAAATCAAGTGACTTAAGATGTTATTTCTTATCAGGTGGAAGTAATACAGCATCGATGACATAAACTACCCCATTAGAAGCGGGGACGGTAGCCACGATATTGGCTCCATTAATTGTGTATTTGCCATCCTTGACACCGATGACAACATTGTCAAGATTCACCTGATTTATCTTTTGGCCATCCTGGAGGTTTTCCAGCTTATATACGCCAACAGAAACATGATACTCCAATACGTTGCTAAGTGCTTCCTTGCTTTCTGGTTTCAACAGGCTTTCGACAGTTCCTGCAGGAAGCTTGTCAAAGGCAGCGTTGGTAGGCGCAAAAACGGTAAAGGGACCTGCATTGGAAAGAACATCAACCAACGAGGCGGCTTTTAGTGCCGTAACAAGCGTAGTGTGGTCTGCAGAACCTAAGGCAACATGTACTACATCCTTTTGAGATACGTCATCCTGGACGGTTGACTGTCCACCGTCTGCGGGAACGCCTTGCACGGTGGTTTCTGCCTGTTGATTTCCCCCTCCACAAGCAAACAAGAGCATGGCAATGCCGATTGAAAGTGCGAGGTTAATTCTTTTTGTTTTCATGATTAATTGAATTTAGCGGGCCTGGCTGGTATGAATGTCATTTGTCCGCATCAAATAACAAATGACAATTGTCATGTCAGCCATCATCCCGGAAGGCAAATATTCAAATCCATTTAATAGAAAGAATATGATTCAGATCATATTGGCTCGGCGCAGCGAAAAATTGTTTCTCTCCGTGCCACTCTCATGAGGATGGACGTTTCAGGCCCAAGTAGTGCTCCTTTTGCTTCTTGTCAAGTTTTTCGATGGCACCACGGAGCGGGGCCAACTTCATAGTTGTAAACAATTAGTTGATTCTACTTTTCTGAATGCTGGGTTCGCAATAGGACCTCCGCCAACACCACCACCCATAGCAGGAAAACACCGATGTTAATGCGCTCCCAATCCCCCACTATTATGTCTTGCCTGTCAGTAATATCAGTCATAGAAGCTATTGGGCCAAAATTAAGGGAGAAGACTCATATTTGGTCATTTCTTCGCAGGCGGAAGTAATATCCCGTCGATGACATATACGATTCAATTACCAATTTAAACCTCCTTCCACACCTTTCCCGTTTTCAGATAGTAGTTGATTGCTTGCTCCCAATCTTTAAGGTTTTGCACATACATCTTTTCCAGAGATTGCAGATTGATTCTATTGCCCAGATCATTTAGACCAATGTATGTGTATGTGATGTCTGCTACCGTAGTATCGTCTCCCGACTTGTCGCACTTTACTGTGATTGTCCAATATCGGTTTTCAGTTGACACCAGATACTGAACCAGGCAGTGTGTAGGCTCATACTTCGAAACCCTCCAAAGAAACTCAGATTCCTGTTTTATGGTGCCCTGGGTGGAAAACGTTGTCCCTTCTTCCATGGTCTCTTCAGATGGGTAAATCAAGGTTGGATTCCAGCCATCTGCCCACTTCCTCTCCTCAAATGCACCAAACAAAGGAAATACCTTCTCAATCTTGCCCTTGATTGAAATGGCTGAACTACGCGTGATCCGCTGCGAGATGAATTTTACCTTATGCATTTTGCAATGCAGCGAGGTCGAGCTTCTTCATATTCATGAATGCCTTCGTAACACGTGCCGCCCTGGCAGGTTCACTCATCAATTCCCCAAGGATGGTGGTCACAATTTGCCAGGAGACACCAAACTTGTCTTTTAACCAACCGCACCTGCTCTCACTTCCGCCGCTGGTCAGTTTATCCCAGTAGTAATCAATTTCATCCCGGGTGTCGCAATTAACTACAAACGAGACCGCTTCATTGAACGTGAAGTGAGGTCCACCATTTAGGCCCATGAACTTGCTGCCGTTTAGTTCAAAGGTCACCACCATGGGTGAGTCGGCAAGGATACTGGAATTCTTGAATACGGAACAGTAGAATTCTGCGGCTTCTTTGGCCTGACCGTCAAACCACAAACATGGATAGATTTCATTTTTCATTTTTACCGGATTTGGGAATAGATGTTGGAGCCAAATCTAGTACTTCTCATCAAAAATCCCGGAGTGCAAAAACGACGTTCAACGGCGTAAAATGCGATATTTGAAATGGAGTCATCCAGGTCGAGCCCAAGGGTTTTCTAGACTAAATATCTTGTGACCTCACGGTATTTTCGAAATAATACAACTACATTTCTAAATTCAACCTTACCTACAAGCCCATAACCCAACAAAATGAAGCAAAACCTATTCATATCTTTTGTTCTAATCTTCATGGTCAGCTTTTTGAATCTCTCTGCACAAACTGCCAGGGATTTTATTCAGAATGGCCGCATTTTTTCCTGGAGAACATTCTCGCACGGCAACCTCATAAACCAGGGAGAGTTGACCATCGCCAATGTCACTGGCAATTCATTCGAAGCCCGTCAAGTAAGCAGTACCAACCAGATGGCTGCCCCCCAGGTGATGCAGGGTGGGATTTTCGACAACGACTCGCGGGTCGTGCTCCTTAACATAGGGCAATATCGTGAAGTGTGGATCGGCACGGTAGAAACGGATCGCATAAATGGCAAAATAGAAGGTGCAGACGTGGATTTTGATCTTCGCGTTTATGTGCCTCCTAGCCTCGAATGGGTTGCCTCCCAAGGTGATATGCATGAAAACGCGGTCGCCGGTGGATTTGAAAATGGAGTCAATCAGCAAGACTGCCGCGCCAATTACAATGGTGGTATGCACCCGGGCAAAGTAGTATCGGGCAACTGCAACATCGGATGGGGTGGAAAAGAAATCGTTGCGACTGAGTATGAAATCCTCGTCAATATGGGCAACATGCCCCTCACCTGGGTCACCTATGCAGGAAAAATTCCAAGCAATGCCGTGATGGGCGGAAGCGATGGCACACAGACATACTATGTCGGTCAATTCACTCGCCCCGACGGCAGTGTCCATGCCGGAAAAGTCTTTGGACCTCCTGGAGGATATATTTTCAACTATGGTTATGGGGGTGCAGAAGTCACCGAGAAGAGTAACTTCAGAATCCTGGTGAAAGGCAAGTAACTGCAAAGAAAGTCTAAGGGTAGATTTGCCCGGCGAATATCAAAGATGGCAGAGAAACAACTCTTTGCGATCTTTGTGGTTCTCTTCTCTCCTTAGTGGAACAGAAATCCACATAGTGAATAATCATGAAGATCACTGCCGTCCTTTTTGATTTTATCGGCACCACGGTGATGGAACGAGAGGACGCCATTAACATGGCCTTTGAGGACGCCTTTCGATCATCAGGCATCACCGTTGATTCCAACGCACTTCGCCAAAATCGGGGCAAAGACAAAAGGGAATTGATTGATACGCTATTGGTAGGTAGCAATCACACAGCCAAGAACAGGGAGAGGATCTATGCCTCATTTCACACCAACGTTAAAAACTCACTCGACAAATTCGCCCTCAACCCAGGCACATTGACAGTCCTGGCTCATTTAAGAAAGAAGGGAATAAAGATTGGCTTGGGAAGTGGGTTGGCCCGTGACCTTTTCGAGCTGATCTTTGACCGCCTTCTCTGGGACAAAACCCTTTTTGATTACATCGGCATCGCCAAAGAAGTGGGGGAAGGCAGGCCTTCACCCGACATGATTTTTGACATGATGAAGTTGTTAAATGTTTCACACGCTGATGAATTTTTGAAAATTGGTGACACCACCGCCGATATCATGGAGGGAAAAAATGCGGGGGTTAAGACAGCAGTGCTACTATCCGGAACACAACCTGAATCCGCATTGCGACAAACTCATCCTGATTTTGTACTTAACAAATTGGAAGAGTTAGCCAGCATTCTCTAAAACGCTTCAACACATTAACGTTTCAACACGTCTCAAATATCCTTTCTCACAAATTTCCTCATCGCCAATATGAGCGGCACCAAAGTCCAGGCGACCAAGAGCAGTAACGAATAAGTGATACCCAGGCTACTTCCAAAAAAGTTTTTGTAGAAAGCACCGGTATAGCCCATCAATGCTGACAAGTCTAACTTTAGCAATATGATGATCCGGGCGAGATCAATGGGATTCAGGGATACGAGTGCAAGGGTGACCTTTTCCAGAGGGTAGTCGCTGAAACTGTAAATAACATACAAGATCAATCCGTCATAAATGAGTGTGAAATAAAACCAGAACAAAAGCGTCACTCCAATGGCTTTGGCCTTGTCGCGGGTGGACACAGAGGCCCCGAAGGCGAGAGCCACAAATACAAACGTGAGGAGCAAGCCTGCCAACACAAGGTACAAGGTGCTGTCGGTAAAATTGATCAGTAGCATCGGCAATGCTACTCCGATTACGAATGCGCAAGAGAGTGCGAAAGCTATTGCTATAAACTCAGCAAAGAAAATTGTCTTCCGGTTGACCGGCTGGGCCAGCAGCAGCTCAATGAACTCATAGGAGTTAAAGAAATGAATTGTGGTGAAAATGATACTCACCAGGGGCACAACCAACAAAATAATATTTAACAAGCTGAGGGTAGCCTTACCCGGATCGTTGTCAAGACTGAACATACTCAGGGTGACCACCAATAAGAACACGGTGTACAACATCACAAACCGATTCCGGAGGATATCGTACATCACGTATTTGGCGATCTTGATCATGCTGTCAGCGTTTGGGTAAGGTTACGCTTCATGATTGTGGCAATTGCCCTTCCCAGTTTCACTTCTCGCGTTTCTTCTTTCAGAAGATCCAGCGAGTCGTTGAACAGTACTTTTCCTTCCTCCAGATATATTACATGCGAGGATAATTCATCGAGGTCGCTCATGATGTGAGACGTGATCAGGAATAACCTTTCTTTGTTTTTTTCCAGGAGGATTTTTGCTTTCAATGTCTCCACCGCGATGGGATCAAGCCCTGCCGTAGGTTCATCAAGGATCAGGATGCGTGGATTGAAAAGGAACGCCAATGCGGCACTCACCTTCTGTCTGGTGCCGCCGGAAAGGGTATGGAGTCGCTTGTCTTTCATCTGGTTAAGTCTGAACTCCTTGATCAACTCTTCGTCCAGGTTGGAGGCATCTCCTCGCAAATCACGAATCATCTCAAAGAGCTGTCCGATTTTCATTTGGTCGGGATAACGCCCGATTTGTGGCATGTATCCAATCTGGTGACGATAGGTCCAGTCATTGGCTATGGACTTATCCGCTACTTTGATCTCGCCACTATCGGGGAGCACCATGCCGAGAATACACTTGATCAAGGTGGTTTTCCCTGATCCATTTGGACCGATCATCGCATAGGACTTACTCGTGTGGAAATCGAGGCTTACTGATTTCAACACTTCCAGTCTGCCAAATCGCTTACTTAGATCGTTAACCTTGATCACAATGAACTAAAAATTAAGAATTACCACTTCATCATCTCGCCATTCTCATCAACGGGTGAACATCATTCAGGCTCTCAGGCGTGATGGAAGGTACCACTTTTTCGGTGCGATCGAGGAGATAGACAAGGAAGCTCCGCCACAGCATGACGGCCGACGGCATTTTTTCCACCACCATGGAGTACAAACTCACCGGGTGATACGGCACATCCCCTACGCCGTCTTTATTGAGATCATATCCCTCATATTTATCCCAATAGTTGTGATCGATGGTATTCAGCACAAGTGATCCATTGGTGGCCATGTCGAACGTGTTGGCCGTGAAAGTATTCTTTGTAAAATCGTTTCCATCGCAGTTGGCCTGGATTTTCACAGCCCATCCATTCTGATCAAAGGTATTTTCGTCAAACTTGCACCGGCTGGAGCCCTCCATGTAGATACCCGTTGTGTTCCGGGAGAAAAAATTCTTTTCGATATTACTGTCGCGGATATCCTTTAGCAGCAACCCGAAGGATGCAGAGCCCCAGTTGTCTTCGAACCGGTTACCTTTCATATGCACCCCGACCGTGTACATCACCGCCACCCCTGCCCCATTGTTCTGAAATATGTTGGAACGGTAATCATCGTTGTGGGAAAACATAAAATGCAGTCCATAGCGCATATTGTGGTGGCTGAAGTTATTCTCCACCTGCGAATGAGTCACAAATTCAAAGTAAATGCCATCACGGTGTCCGCTTACCTTGTTGTTCCTGATGGTAATGGAATCACACTTCCACGCGTGGATACCATTGCCTATTTGCTCTGCATCAATATTCGATTGGAGGATATTTTTCTCAATCAGGCAACCCACGGAGTTTGACAAATAGATCCCGAAGAAAGTATTTTCAAATAGATTGTTGATAACCTTAAGCCGCCTTGATTCCAGGGCCTTGATCGCAGCGATGTCATTGATGCTTCCCACACCCGTGTTAATGAACTTCAATCCAATGATGGACACATTGGGGGCTGCTATCGTAAGGATTTCATACTTACTCTCGCCATCCATGACCGGATATTCAGTCCCTATCAATGTTATTGATTTCTGAATGATCAGATTTCCTTCGCGGTAAATCCCAGGAAGAATCCGGATTGTATCGCCATGAGATGCCAGTTGTATCGCCGACCTAATGGAACTTAACTCCCCACCGGGGCCCACTGTCCAGGTCCTCGAAATGGCTGAAAATGAAATGAATAAAAGGAAAGAAAGAACTGCTCCGTCCCGCAGCGTTATTTGTATTGCGTGACCACTTCGCCCCATGCTAGGTAAATACCTTTCCATTGTTTTTTAAAGTTATCCATCTCGGCTTTCGATTCAAAGGCCGCCACCTGTCCATCCATTGGACTTCTTATCTCGTTGGCTTTCAAGTAAAATGCGTCCCGCGCATTGATCAGATTCCCCGGGTTTAAGTAGTTCACCACCAGCACATGGCTGAAGTGACTGGTTTCTTCATAGTCTGAATTGTAGAAATTGAGAAAGCAATTCATGTCATCAAACTTGTACACCTTTCCTTTGTCGGTGACAAGCTCAGCGCCAAATTTCTTGTCCATCAGGGTCATTTTACAGAATTGGCAGACATCTGTACCATAATTCAATGGTTCCGGTTCAGCTGAGCAGGACCCCAGGATCAAAGAGACAAAAAGGAGGTAACCGACAAAGCCAATTACTTTCATAAAATATTCATTTTGCCTACTTGCTGTTCGTTTTCCATTCCAGGACCATAAGACCAAAAAGCAAAACGCCAACACCCATGAAAATCCACCCCCCAATGTCAGGCCCGGAGAAAGCGGTAAAATTCAAAAGTACTTTCGTGCCAATGAGCGGTGGTTGATAGGACATACCTTCAATCTTTATTGCGGCGTCAGGGTTCAGGTTATGTCCGTAATCATAACCCCATAACCAAAAGTCAACGAGGGCACCCACTCCGGCCGCCATAATCAACCCAAAGAAAACGATCAAGCCGATTCTACGGTTCCAAAGACACGCCAGCAATCCAGCCCCGATAATAAAGCCGACGATATAAATCATGTATCCAAACTCGGGGAACATGCTTACTTCAATGATTCGCATGCCGATATAGTGGTTCAGGGCGCTGATGATTTTCACATCACCACTGAGCGTGTTGATCCAGATCTTCATTTCCAGTCCCTCCGGATATTGAGGTGCCCACATCAGAATCTGCCACAAGGGAACATAGTAAGTGGCGATGAGTGTCAGGGTCGAGACTCCTAGGGAAATTCGCGTTATCGGTCTTAACGTTTTCATTTTGTTGTTGGAAAAAAGGCGCCCCGTTCGCGAAGCGCCCCGATCGATTCATGTCTTTACCTGTAAACTATGAAACGATCTACTTCCCAGGGCCAGCGGCCTCCGGTTCGATTTTTCCTGTTGAAAATTTAATGGGTACATTGCTGTTGGCGGGCGAAACCCTCACATACCCCTGCATCTCCTGGTGAAGGGCGGAACAAAAGTCGGTACAGTAGAAAGGTGATACACCTACCTCATCAGGAATCCACTTCAATGTCTGTGTTTCACCAGGCATCACCAGAATTTCTGCGTTGGCCGCTCCTTTGATGGCAAAGCCATGGGGAACATCCCAGTCTTGTTCAAGGTTGGTGACATGGAAATAAACCACATCACCCATTTTGACACCTTCAATGTTGTCGGGTGTCAGGTGGGAGCGAATGGCCGTCATGTACACGTGCACTTCTTTTCCTTTACGCTCCACTTTGGTTTCCTTTTCACCCCTGGCCGCGTATTGATGATGATTGTCTTCGATCTTATAAAACTTGACCGAATTGGGTGTGATCATACTTGCAGGGATAGATTCGGCATAGTGAGGCTCACCCGTGGTAGGGAAGTCAAGCAGCAATTGCATCTTGTCTCCTGAGATATCATACAATTGCGCGGACTGTGTTAATTCCGGACCCGTGGGCAGGTAACGGTCCTTCGTGATCTTGTTGTAGGCAACTACATATTTTCCATGAGGCTTGCGGGTTGGTCCACCGGGTACTGACAAGTGACCGATGGAATAATATGTAGGCACACGGTCGAGTACTTCAAGGGTCTTCACATTCCATTTCACAATTTCTGAAGACACAAAGAAAGAAGTATAGGCATTGCCATTGTTGTCGAACTCCGTGTGCAAGGGTCCAAGTCCGGGTTTCTTCACTTCCCCATAAAGAGCAGACTCATATTTGATAACAGGGATACCGGCAAACTCACCTTCAAAGTCCTTGTCGGCGATAGCCTTTTGAATTTTCGTGAACGAAAATACCGGGATCAATGCCGCCAATTTGCCGGAAGCCACAATGTACTCTCCGGTAGGATCTGTATCGCACCCATGTGGTGACTTTGGACAGGGAATAAAGTAAATGATGTCTTTCAATATGGTGGGGTCAAGCTGCATTACCTCGGTCATCATTTCTGATGTGGCCATTTGGGTCGTTTCATTAAGCACATTATGCGCATATTTTGCCTTCACCATGCTGCCTTTTCCCTGGGCGATGTACTCCTCCGCTTTTTTCCAATTCACTGCCATAATAAAGTCTTTATCTTTCTGTGTGGCATTCACCTCGAGAAGGGTATAGGCTTGTTCTGTGTTGTAGCAAGAGAAGAAGAACCATCCATGGGAAGGACCCTTTCCGGCACGGGACAAATCGAAGTCAACACCGGGGGTCTTCAACTGAAAGCCGATGCTCATGCGACCGGAAGTCGGATCGATCTTGATAAAGCTGATGGTCCCCTTGAAATTTTTTTTGTAGGTGCTGATGGGAACGTCTTTGTCATCACCCATAGGAATGCTGAATCGTGTGCCTGCCACAATGTATTCACTGTTTTCAGTAATAAAGGGAGAAGAGTGATTCCCACCACTGTTAGGGAGTTCCAGTATCTCCTCTGTTTTGAATGTTTTCAGGCTTACCCGGGCAACGCGAGGAGTATTGTTCCCGTTGCCAAACGCCCAACGACCATCGTGTTCACCGTTGGTGAGTGACAAGGCAATGTGGTGAAGGTCATCCCATGGCACATAACCGTGTGACGTGTTGAGCATCGGTTTTGATTCCTCACTGAATCCATAGCCGTTTTCCGGGAATTGCGAGAATACCGGAATGATTCTGAACAGCCTGCCTGACGGAAGCCCATAGATGGACATCTGTCCGTTGAATCCACCGGAAACGATGTTATAAAACTCATCGTACTTGCCTGGAGCCACATAAACTTTTGAAGCAGCATCACCGATAATGGCGGCTTGCGGACCTTTGGGCTTGCAGCTATAGAAAGTTAGCGCTACTCCTGCCAACAGGAATAAAGCCGATTTGATTGACGTTTTCATGTTATGGTTAATTATGAATAGTGTTTCAATCTTGGTGTTATTTTTCTCCGTCGTTCTTGCGCATGAATTCCAGAATATCGCGCGCATCACCGATGGAAACATTTTGATTGGGCATTCGCGTAAGGCAGAGTTCCAATAACTTCTGTGCATCCGGATCTTTATCAAGCATGACTTCAACATTGGTGACCATGTTCATGATCCACTCCGGCTTCCTCCGTTGAGTAACTCCTTTCCAACCAGGACCTACAAAGCGGGTTTCATCGAGTTTATGACAAGCAGAGCATTTCATTTCAAAAATGGCCAAGCCACGACCAATGCGGTCCTGCTCCAGTGGATTATGAAGAGTTACGGTTTTCACTGCACCAATGCCTTTCGTAGGGTCTGTGAGTACCGCTTCTGGTCCGGATTTTGACGACTGATCTGGAATTTCTTCGACGTTCTTGGGTTTATCCGGGGCGCATGAAAACAACAAGCTGGCAGCGACTAGGGAGCAGAAAATTCGGTTCATAGATTGGTTTTTATGGTTGCAAGGTAGTTTTGAAGAAAGATGGTACCTTATGATCTAAGTCATATTCATCAAACCAAATTAGTCAAAAATACCCTGCCATTGCATCTTTTTTTTATTTGACCTAAAATTGAATCTTGTGCCCTACCAACTTCAGTTTACCATCCTCTTCCATCTTCTTTACTGTGCGTATTACTGTCTCCACCCGAAGTCCACTCATATCTGCCAATTGTTGGCGGGTAAACGGAACAATGTAGTGGTGGTCTACACGGATCATTCCATTCTTTTTCTTTCCCGTGGCGCTATCCGCTTCTTCTTTCATGTATTTGAGCAGGCTCAGTATGCGATGTTCAGGATCATAAAATGAGATTTCCGACAGCACCATGGATTTGTACTTTAACCTTTGACATAACACCTGGTCCATGTGCAGATGAATATCAAAATTTTCCTGAAGGAGCTTGAAGAACTTGTCTTTGACCAACTTGGATATCACGGTCGGTTCCAATGCGATGGCAGTACTGGGATAGGGGAATGAGCAAAACAGCGGCGGTTCGCCAAAACTGTCATCCGCCTTAAAAATGCCCTGGATGAATTCTTGGCCGTCGGGGCTATCGGTAATCATCTTGATCGACCCTTTCAGCACCTGAAAGTAATGCAGGGCCTCATCGCCTTCGCGAAACAGGACGTCATCTTTCTTAAGGGTTATTTCCCTGGCACCATATTTTGTCAAAAGTTCCGGACTAATCATGATTCTAAGTTCTTTCCTGCATAAAGTAAACGCAGGTCGACGTACTGAAACATGACTTTTATCAGGCTTTTGCTTGGATTTTGACAGGTATGCCTCCAGCAAAGGATTCCAGAAGGAATTGCAATCCGCCAGAAAAGATGGAAGGTTGATCTTTTTCATTTGGGTATTTGCCTCAAAATGAAAAAGAATTTAGCTAAGAATTCATGCGTCAGATCATACGGTAGCCATAGATAGAATCACAGATAGTGATGCGGCTATTGACTCTATTAGTCCTTCTTCTTCCCCTCAAACAACATTCTCACCGAAGGGCCATCCATATCGTCATACTGGCCGCTCTTGAGGCTCCAGATGAAGGCACCTAGAAACAGGATGGCGATGGTTAGGGAGATAGCGATAAGGAGTACGATGACAATCATGGCATGAAGTTAAGGGATCATTTTGACATCGTGCGTTTCGCCACCCAATTCACCGCGATGGTGCTAAATCCCACCACGCTTACGCTGCTGATGGGCATCAGGATCGCAGCCACCAAAGGAGTCAAATGTCCGGTGACAGCGAAGCTCAGGGCAATGGTGTTATAAAAAAATGAAATTCCGAAAGCAATCTTGAGAATGGTGGTAGCCGATTTGCCCAAGGCGAGGAACCGGTCCAATCTGGAAAGTTTGCTTCCCATCAGAATGCCATCACAGGCCGGCGTAAATACTCCTGTGTCGTCGGTAATAGCCACACCGACATCACTCTGTTTCAAGGCGCCGGAGTCGTTAAGTCCGTCGCCGATCATCATTACTTTTCTTCCATCGCGTTGGAGGTTGGAAATGAATTCGAGTTTATCGTGTGGACTTTGGTCAAAATGTAATTGGACATACGGTGGAAAAATGGCGCTCATACGTACCCGGTCACCTTCATGATCACCCGACAACAACGCCAGGCATTTTTCCTTTAGCCGCACCACAAGTCCCTTAATTTCCGGTCGAAGGGATGTATCAATCCTGAAATAGCCGATCGGCATTCCGTTAATAGCTACAAATACATTTGATATCAAGTCACCCTTCGTACCAACGAAACCAGTGAACTCAGCTGAGCCAACCTGCACAAAATTATCCTCAAACATTCCTTCAATACCTTTGCCGGCACGTTCCTTGAATTCTTTGACCGGAACTGTGGACACGGCATTAAGCGATTTTGAAATCAAATTACTCAGCGGATGGGTAGATGATGATGTCAATGTTTTTATCCATGAACGCTCACGATCGGACAACTCACCCATAAATGCAACTTCGGCAGCGCCGTGGGTAATCGTACCGGTCTTATCAAATACCACGGATTCAATTCCTGCCAGCCTTTCGATCACATCAGTATTTTTGAGATAGAATCCGTTCCGTCCAAACACCCTTAGCATGTTCCCATACGTGAATGGAGCAGCAAGAGCCAGTGCGCAAGGACATGCCACCATCAATACGGCCGTCAATACCAGCCACATCCGTGAAGGATCATGGAAATACCACACGATGGCGGTAACCGCCGCCACGCCCATCACTACCCAGGTGAACTGACGCGCGGCTTTATCAATGATTTTCTTATAGAGACTCTCCTCTGGCTTTTGAAAAATATGGCTATTCCACAAACTGGTTAAATGACTTTGTGATGTGGTCTTCGTCAGGGCAAGCTCAATCGGCTGACCAAGCAAGCGACCCCCGGCATACACGAGATCGCCCTTCTTCACGGGTACAGGCTTTGATTCACCAGTGACAAAACTATAATCGATGTATGCCTCAGAACTTAACAATACGCTGTCTGCAGGAATAATTTCCAGGTTTCTTGTCTTGATCTGATCTCCCACCTGCAAGTCGTGCACCACAATAGGCGACCAGTCGGTGCCTGCCCACCGCATCACCGCCAGGGGAAAAAAAGATTTGTAGTCACGGTCAAATGCAAGACTCTCATACGTCTTGCTTTGAAACCATCGCCCGATCAAAAGAAAAAAAACTAAACCCACCAATGAATCCAAATAACCCGGGCCCGTATGGCTCAGGATATCGTAGGCACTGCGAAAAAACAATGCCAGCAAGCCCACCGTAATGGGAACATCAATGTTGATCTGTCGCTGGGTAAAAGTTTTCCAGCCACTAATGAAATAGTCCCGTGCACTGTACAGCAAGACCGGTATGGCCAGGAAAAGATTGAGGTATGAAAATACAAGCCTCAAACTCAAATCCGAATCGTTCACGCCCAGGTATTCCGGGAAGCTCAGCATCATAACATTACCGAATACAAATCCTGCCACTGCAATTTTAGATATCAGCTCATTGCTCGAAGGTGCAGCGCGTTTTTTCTCACCTTCGAGATTGATGTGGGGCGTGTAGCCCAGCGATGCCAAAAGGTGTGCCAGCTGTCCAGGTGAGAGTTTTTCAGGATTGAAATCAATGCGCACCGTCTTAGCAGAAAAATTCACTTCGGAAGCAACAATGCCCTTTCTGATCCGCTGCAGGTTTTCCAGCAGCCAGATGCAGGAAATACAATGGATGACTGGGATGTAAAACCAAATACGTCCAAATGAAGGGGAATCAAATTCCATTAACTTCTTCCGAACGGTTGGTGCATCCAGGTAGGAATATGAATCCGCTTTCACGTGGCGCAGGGTGATCCCTGGCTTCTCATCCAGTGAATAGTATTCGCAGAGGTTATTCTCGTTCAGGATTTCAAAAACGGTTTTGCATCCATAACAGCAGAAGTTCTTATCGTCGGTATGGATTACCTCCTCCTCACAGGGCTCACCACAATGGTAGCATCTGAATGTTGTTTCGACGTTTGTTTCCACTGCCTCCATGCCTGCAGGTCTCCGTTTGGTTTTACTTTGATTGAATAATTTCCTTTGCCCGCCTGGATTACTTTGTCCTGAAAGTCCAGATAGGGCACTCAATGTGATTGACCACATCTTCAGCGATGCTGCCACTCATCCAACGGCTCAGGCCCGTGCGCCCATGGGTTGACATGGCCACCATGTCTCCTTTTACTTCTTTAACGAACATGGCCAATCCAGTTTCCTGATCAAGATCGCTGTATACGTTGAGCGTATAATCCTTTATCATGAATCGCTTCGCAAATGACTTCAATTTTGATTTCGTTTCGTAGTCTCTCTTGAAGTTGGTGGGTGTATTGATGTATACAATGTGCAGGGTGGCCTTGAAGAAAGTTTGCAGTGCTTTCACCATTAAGGCAAGGACTTCCTGGTCATCCTCCAGAGTGTTAGGAAAAACGATATTCCTGATCGATGATGCCGCAACGCCTTTCTTGATGGCAATTACCGGTATCCCTGAAGAGCGGACAATCTTTTCCGTGTTGGATCCAATGGTAAATTCTTTGAAACCGGAAGCTCCCTTCGTCCCCATTACAATTAAGTCAGCTTCTATTTCTGTCGCCATCCGGCCAATGACAGTGTGGATAGGACCAAACTCCACGAGGGTGCTGACTTTTGGCCCTTCTTTTGCCCACTTGGCTTTCATTTTATCAAAATTCTTTTCGGCGATCACCTTCATGTCCTTCAGATAAGCTTCCTCAAACGAAATTGCGGGCGCCATCGCTGATTCATACATCATCGGAAGCTCCATGATATTCAGCAGGATGACTTCGCCTTTGCTTTGCCTTGCGACATCAGTGGCGAACTTGAAAGCCTGAACGGCAGAATCTGAGAAATCGCAGGGGACCAGGATCTTTTTCATGATCGTTTGATTGATTAATCAAAGATATTGAGAATGGGAACCTTGCCCTAATGATGGCCATCAAAAAAATATATGACTTACGTCAGGGCCACGGCTGGAATTTGCGCCGTGACGCGTCTCTGGCAGATCAATTCCCCAGCAGAAGTCCTATGCCAAAGAACACAACAAACAGCAATGTCGAAAGAGCCATCTGCCTCAGGTAAGGATCAAGTTCTTCCGAAGGCTTTCGGCTTACAGAAATGCCATTGATTAAGAACAAGGGTATGGTGGCGGTAAACAGAAATTGAACCGGTGACTGATAATTCAAGATCACGTAGGCAGTGGCCGATGTCAGTCCACCAATCAACAGAAACCAATGGTACCTGGAGGCCCACTTCTTCCCAATCCGTACAGGTATAGAAAACTTTCCAGCGTGCCGGTCGGAATCAATGTCACGGATGTTATTTATATTCAATACCGCCATGGAGAAGAATCCACAGCTTAACGCCGGCCAAATGATCGGTGATGAAACCTCCTGGGTGAAAAGAAACATGGAACCCATTACCCCTACCAAGCCAAAGAAAATAAGCACAGCAATATCACCAAGACCAACATAACCATAGGGTTTCCTTCCAACGGTATACGCGATCGCCGCAAGGATGCTGAGCAATCCCAATCCGAAAAAGAAAAGGAGCATTCTGAAATTTAGACCGAATGATACCAGTAACAAGGAAATACCGCTGATGAGCGACAAGATCACAAACAAGATCACCGCATTCCTCATTCCACTTGCAGAAATGGCTCCCGATTGCACAGCCCTGGAAGGGCCTTTCCGGCCGCCGTGGTCTGCCCCGTTTACGGAGTCACCATAATCATTGGCAAGATTGGAAAGAACCTGAAGCAAAATGGTGGTGAGGCAACAGAGTCCAAAGATCAGCACATTAAATTTTCCATTCGACGCAGCTAGAAATCCACCCATGGCGATGGAGGAAAGCGCCAGTGGCAGTGTGCGCAGCCGGAATGCCTGAATCCAGGGTTTGATTTCCATAAGCAATCTATCGCTTCAATAAACGATCAAGTGAATATGAGCCAGGGCCGGTTAGAAACAAAGTGATATACGGAATCAAAAAAGAAATGGCATGTTCCTTATTACCAAAGGGATCCCCGGAATGGATGATGAATATGGCCACCCCCATGGTGAACATCAGCGGGATGAGGACCGCACGGGTGAACAAACCCACGAGGAGAAATGCCGAACAGAACAACTCTGCCGAAATGGTCAGCATTAGCGAAACAGAACTGCCCACCCCCATTGGATCGGGAAATTCAGCGGCATTTTCAGAGTAGTGTATGAACTTGGGCCATCCATGGGTCATCATCAGGCCACCAAGGCATATGCGCAAAATCAATAAACCGAGGTCCACGGCAAATGGCCGGGTACTCCAGAGACTTTTCAACATGACTTAAAGTATTTTGTCGACGATTTCCTTGTCGAGAGGTTTTACTTTCGAAGGATAAAAGCCAATAACTTCGCCGGTAGGACTTATTAGATATTTACAGAAGTTCCATGACGGTGTCTCTCCGGTCTTCGCCTCCAGCCATTTATAAAGTGGAGCCTTGTCCTTTCCCTTTACTGACACTTTCTCAAACATTTGAAACTTCACACCATAGTTCTTCTGGCAGAAGGTGGCTATCTCTTCATTGGAGCCTGGTTCCTGCCATAAAAAATTATTGGCCGGAAAACCCAGGACGGCCACCTTGTCACTAAATTGCTCGTGTAGCTTTTCCAAGTCAGCATACTGAGGTGTGTAGCCGCACTTGGAGGCTGTGTTCACAATCAGCATATACTTCCCTTTGTATTGTGAAAGATTGACATCCTTCCCGTCAAGCGACTTTACCGAATAGTCATAGATGGTCCCTGCTACGGGTTCCTGCTTGCCTGAAGTTAACCTTGAAGAAATAAAAGCAGCAAGGCCCATAACAAGAACGAAGCCTATGATGATTCGTTTATAGTTGACCGGTAATGTCACTTGACATCGGGTTCACTTTTGAATTGAAGAATTTCACGGAGCCATCAGCCTTTATCAGATACTTGCAGAAATTCCAGGTCGGTTCCTCTCCTGTCTTTTCTTTCAACCAGGCATACAGGGGGTGCTGATCGGCGCCTTTTACAGAGATCTTTTCAAACATTTGAAACGTCACGCCATAGTTCTTCTGGCAGAATCCGGCAATCTCGCTGTTGGTTCCCGGCTCTTGTCCACCGAAATTATTGGCAGGAAAACCCAGGATGATAACTTTGCTCCCGAAGGATTCTTGCAGCTTTTGCAAATCGGCGTACTGAGGTGTGTAGCCACATTTGGAGGCTGTATTAACAATCAGGATGTTTTTGCCTTTGAATTGGGCAAAGTCGATTGTCTTGCCATCGATGGCAGGTAATTTAAAATCGTACAGGGAGGCAGGCAGATTCATCATGGCGAAGAAAAGAATTAGCAAGGTTTTCATATGGTTGATTGATTAAGATTGGTGCAATTTAGCTTTAAACAGCAAAAACAGATGGCTTGTTCAATGCTGAGTGGAATTTTTTAGGGATGACTGGATGGTGATTTTCAATGCTTTGGCCTTGGAAACCATTTCTGTGTAGTCTTCTACCCCATTGTTCAGCTGAGAACCAGCCATAATGAGGTTATTCTTGGTTTGCACTTTGGCGGCAATACTTGGGTCCAGTATCTCCTGCTTCGCATAATCACAATACGGTGAGAAATATGCGTTCAACTGGTAGACAACGTCCGTGTAAACTTTTTCAAATCTATCGATAGAAACATATTGCTTGTAATATTCAGTAACCTGGTTTCTAACCTCTTGCTCCCCGAGGGTATTAAACCCATTGCTCGTGAGCAAGGTGGTGTACGTGTCCTGATTTCCCCTGAACGTCTCAAATTCCAAAACATGTACAATGACGATGCCTAAAGAATCAACTGGCGGGTTGGGTTGGTCCAGTTTCCTTAAGTAATTCCTGACGAGGGCATGATCAGCGCGCAAGTCCTGAAGAACTTCCATGCCCTTGATAATATCCTTGTCCAGGTCAGTGATCATGGACCCGAGATAAAATCTCTCCAGTGCCTTCTGGTCAGATTCATGTTTTACATTTTCCAACTGAAAAGCAATTGAGATGCCGGCAACGACGATGAGCAGATCAAAAACCTTATTGATAAACAGACTTCCCCATTGGAAGGATTTCTTTTTTTTATCTTTCACTTTCATTTCTTTCTTTTCCTTCTTGATCTTTTTCCCGGCCAAAGGTAGCCTTTTCTCCATGAGGAAATTGGTGAATTCAACACCATTCAAGCTCCGCCTGTTCTCCTTCAGGACTTGATAACCTTTCTGCTCAAAAAAAGACTGCGACGAAGCTCCGGTCTCCACGCGGGCAGTCTTTACTTCTTTTTTTTCCAGCTTTCGTTCGAGTTCGTTGAGCAGCATAGACCCTGCGCCCTTTCCCTGGTAGTCCTTATGGACATACAGCATGCCAATTGATTTCTTATTTGAGAGGTTACCGAATCCAACCAGCTTTCCATCCCACTCTGCTACCATAGTCTTTGACGCCTCCAGCCTTTCTCTCCATTTCTTCAAATCAAGTTCCGGAGTTGTCCCCGCATTCAACTGCTCTCCTGAAATGTCATTCCTGCCGAATTCGGGGGCAGTGTCATGAAAGAGTGATAGAATACGATCTGTATCGGAAGATAGATAGGGTCTGATGAGGATGTCCATTGGTTGTGGCTGGTTGATCGTTGTTCGCGCCGGACGATTAACACATTTACATTCTTTCCGGAACCTGTATCCCAAGTAATGCCATGGCGTTTCTTAACACTTGTGCCACGGTCTCTGAAAATTCAAGCCGGAATTTCAACAAAGAGGGATCGGGCTCATTGAAAATCGGTATGGTTTGATAGAATTGATTGTACTCCTTAGCCAGGTCAAAGGCATAGTTCGCGACAATGGCCGGCGAATATTCCCTCGCCGCCTCAGCCAAACGAACTGGATAGTTGGACAGCATGAAAATAACCGAACGCTCAGCTGGCGCGAGGGCTTTTACCTCCATCGGAATCGACGGAATTTTAATCGAGGCCGCTTTCCGAAGGATAGAACAAATGCGTGCATACGTATACTGAATGAAAGGTCCCGTGTGGCCCTGTAGCTGGATTGATTCGGCGGGATCAAAAAGCATCCTCTTCCTGGGATCAACTTTTAACAGGAAGAATTTTAAGGCGCCCAGGCCAATCATTTCCGATAAGGAGGATAACTCTGCCTCACTCATGTCATCAATCTTGCCTAGTTCTTTGGTTTGTTTCCCGGCTTCTTCCACCATTTCTTCCATCAGGTCGTCTGCATCGACCACTGTGCCTTCGCGTGACTTCATTTTTCCGGATGGGAGGTCAACCATGCCATAGGACAAATGATAACATTCCTTAGCCCATGCATAGCCAAGTTTCGCGAGTATGAGGAACAACACCTTGAAGTGATACTCCTGTTCATTGCCTACGGTGTAGACTTGTTTTTCGATTTTTGGAAAATCCCTGAAGCGCAAAATAGCGGTTCCAATATCCTGCGTCATATACACCGAAGTGCCATCGGAACGCAATAATACTTTCTGGTCCAATCCATCGGCTGTAAGGTCTACCCAAACAGAGCCGTCGTCCTTTTTAAAAAATACGCCTTTTTCCAGGCCCCTCAATACCTCGTCTTTTCCAAGAAGGTATGTCTCCGACTCATAGTATAACTTTTCGAAGTCCACACCCATGCGGTGGTATGTGATATCAAAGCCTTTATATACCCAGCCATTCATGGTTTTCCAAAGTTGGAGGACTTCAGGTTTCCGCTGCTCCCACTGTTGAAGCATTTCAATTGCAAGCTTCATAATGGAAGCTTCCTTTTCAGCGACTTCCTTGCTGCTGCCACTTGCTTCGAGCTCGCCGCATTGCCGCTTAAATACTCTGTCAAACTCGACGTAGTATTTTCCGACGAGTTTGTCGCCCTTCAGTCCGCTGCTCTCCGGCGTTTCTCCGTGGCCATAAAGTTTCCAGGCGGCCATAGACTTGCAAATATGTATGCCCCGGTCGTTGATGATTTGCACTTTATGGACTTTGTAGCCATTGGCCTTGTATATCTCGGCAACACTCCATCCCAAAAAATTATTCCGAAGGTGACCAAGGTGCAAGGGCTTATTGGTATTCGGGGAGGAATACTCTACCATGACTTCCTTACTATTGGATAGAAGTACGCCATAGGTTTTATCCTTATGAATGGAGGAGAATACCTTTGTCCACACGCTATCGGCAATGACCAAGTTCAGGAATCCCTTTACAACATTAAACTTGGTGATCATTCCAGATTGCGAAACAAGCCTCTCTCCGATCAGCCGTGCTGTTTCTTCAGGACCTTTTTTGGAAATCTTTGCAATTGGAAAGCAGACCAGTGTGTGAGAACCTTCAAACTCGGTGTTGGTGGGCTGGAGCTGAAGGTTATCCACGGCGGCTCCAAACAACTGAGATATTGTTTCCCTTATCGCCAAACGAAGTGCTGAGTCTAAATTCATTTCAATAGAATTTTTATAACCGCAGAGGCGCAATAACTCAAAGGGCAGACTCTGCGTCTCTGTGTCTCCTCGGTTAAACCTTTACATATCCAGGATATACGCAAACATCAGTGGCGCTACGATCGTCGCGTCGCTCTCCACAATAAATTTTGGCGTTTCAATGCTGAGTTTTCCCCAGGTGATCTTTTCATTTGGCACGGCGCCCGAATAGGATCCATAACTGGTGGTGGAGTCGCTGATCTGGCAGAAGTAACTCCAGTACGGAACACCGTCGCGTTCCAGGTCCTGGTGCAACATCGGCACGACGCAAATCGGGAAGTCACCGGCAATACCGCCACCGATCTGAAAGAATCCGATGCCGTCCTTTCCGGAATTTTTCGTGTACCAATCCGCCAGCCACACCATATATTCAATTCCCGATTTCATGGTGGACGCCTTGAGTTCACCGGTCACGCAATAAGAAGCAAAAATATTTCCCATCGTTGAATCTTCCCATCCAGGCACGACCATGGGCATGTTCTTTTCAGCAGCCGCAATCATCCAGGAATTTTTCGGGTCAATTTCATAATATTGTTTCAGGTCACCGCTGTTGATCATACGGAACATGAACTCATGAGGAAATAGTCGCTCGCCTTTGTTCTCCGCATCTTTCCACACTTTGAACAAATGTTTTTGCAACCTTCTAAAAGCTTCTTCTTCGGGGATGCAGGTGTCGGTTACCCGGTTCAGGTGATTTTGAAGAAGGTCCCACTCCTGTTCCGGGGTAAGGTCACGGTAGTTTGGCAATCGTCGATAGTGAGAATGCGCCACAAGGTTCATAATGTCTTCTTCCAGATTGGCACCTGTCGAGGAAATAATATGCACTTTATTCTGCCGGATCATTTCAGCAAAACTGATCCCAAGCTCCCCGGTGCTCATGGCGCCTGCCAGGGTCACCATCATTTTTTTTCCATCGGCAATGTGCTTTTTATAAGCCTTGGCGGCATCCACCAGGGCAGCGGAGTTGAAATGCAAGTAATTCTTTTCGATGAAGGCGGAGATAGGGCGATTTTGGCTCATGGTCGTCGGTGTGGATGAAAATTTCGGGGCGAAAATACAAATATTCCATATTCGGCCGATGGTTTGAGAACGGAATCCGATCCCAAAACCAAACCTCATCGGGAGGCCTCATGTCTGCGGCCTTTATTCGGACTTTGAAATAATATTAACTTTCGATATGAAATACTTTGTCCTTACCCTGGGGGTTGCCATAATCTTCCGGCTTCCCCTGGCAGCCCAATCAAGTGATACGACACAAAGGATTGACAATCTGTTTAGTCATTGGAACAATGTCACGCCGGGGGGCTCTATTGCCATTTCCAGGGGCGACCAACTCCTTTATCAAAAAGCATACGGGCTGGCCGACCTTGAGCACAACGTCCCAAATACAACTGAAACAATCTTTGAATGTGGTTCAGTGTCAAAACAATTCACGGCAGCAGCCATTCTTCTGCTTGAAAATGAAGGAAAACTTTCTCTTAAAGATGATGTGAGGAAATACGTTCCAGAACTCCCGGTTTACCAGGCACCCATCACCATCCAGCATTTGCTCAATCACACCAGTGGCTTGAGAGACTGGGGAACCATGGGCTCATTGGCAGGATGGCCCAGAACAACCAGGGTATACACCCAGGATCTTGCCCTTCAGATTATCTGCCGGCAAAAAGCGTTGAACTTTGTCCCAGGCGCGCGGTTCTCTTACA
>JANYHW010000186.1 GCA_025358885.1 Cytophagales bacterium
GTGCGGACGATCTCGCTATTGGATTCCCACCGTTTAAGAACCTCCGCCCTGTTTGGCGCCCAGACACCCTGATTGTAAGCGGCATCCAGTTCTGCCTGGTCCATCTCTAGCCACACGAGAGCCCCTTTCGTTTTGGACGGAGGATTCGAAATTCCGGGTGCACAGCCCGATAATAGGGTTAATGCTCCCAATGACTTGAGAAAGGTGCGGCGAGAGGTTGTTATATCAGTTGAAGTCTCCATTTAGGAATTGGCATCAAAGGCAGTCTGCTAAATTGCAAATCAAATCACCAGATTGCCAAATCACACCTCACCAAATAATTCAGTCCCATCCTGCCGGTTTTTTAGTTGTTGATCCCGGGAAAGCATTCAAACAACTTTGCCCTGCGGCACCGACTCTTCCATCGCAGTTTACGGGATCGGGAATATCAACATGATGGGTATTTTTGTCCAGGATTATTTGCTTCCTTTTGATTGACGAAGCATAAAAGATTCCGTGCACTGTAAGTGTATGGGTTGCTTCCGAAAGATTGGTGGGAATTTTTCCGGTTACAGGCTGAAACAGACTGCCGGTACCATCTCTCTGGGCATCAATGGCACGATAGTATTCGAATGCTGTTTTCGACAGGCTCATCTGGTCGACAGCAATTTTATATTTTTGATAGAACGTGTAATAATTGACCGGCACATAGGCAACTTCCACATGAGGGAACTTTCCACCCGACACAAATTGATTGCTGCTTACAATGGGTCTCCGCTCATGGTCCGTAACCCAGCATCGACAGCAGGTGCAGGTGAGTCCAATGATGTATGTGGGTGTTCGGGAAGGTGGCACGATGCCGTATCCTTCCCTGAGTCCAAGGCCCGGCACAATCGCCCAACCACTGCATGCTGGAGGCAGGGGACAGCCACACGGGGGACAATTGCCGGTGGCCTCAGTGTAATACTGTGGCTTTGTTTCTACCACATAGGTCCCGGTGAATTTCCATCTTATAAAATTATCATTATCGGGAATTCCACCTCCATCGACATAAATGTTATAGCCATATTCCGTAGGACTGTTCTTAGGCTGTGATGAAACAAATTCATAGTACAGGCTATCCATCTCACCAACTTGATTTAATAAATCCGATTCAGAAACTACTACTTTCCCATCGTTGGTATCGATTCGCAGCGTATAGGAGCGGCCCACTATTCCACGGATGCCGTTCGCACTTGTCTGATAGACCCCGGTACTTGTCTGGGTAAGCACTTCCGAGTTTCCAAGATTGTCGGAGATGGTTACCTTCTTTACAGATACGGGTTGTCCAAGGATCGAATATTGATCGGGTTGGATGGGAGCGGTCAGCTTAACTGTGTATGGACCCTGTTCATCGGTTATTTGTGCATCCACCACGAGATCCGTCAGCGGCACGGCAGGTATGTCGATGAAGATTCGATCAACGCAAGCGTCCACCAAAAAGAGTCCAACAAGAAATAACCTCGACAATTTCATTCAACGCAAGGTAATTTGATAATTCAAACAATTTGAGGATTGGCCACTCAGCAGATAATTCAATCCCAATCTGCAGGCCGTTCTGTTGTCGCACCGGGGAAGGCAAGGAGGCAACTTTGTTCGGCAGGCCCTATGCGGCCATCGCAATTGACAGGGTCCGGAATATCCACGAAGTGTATGGCCCGTGTGAGGGTCATCTTCTTTCTTCTGATGGACGAAGCAAAGAATACACCGCTTACTCCGAGTGTCTTGGTTTCTTCTGTAAGGTTTGTGGGAATCTTTCCCGTGACCGGCTGGAATAAACTGCTGGTCCCATCTTTCTGTGCCTGGATGGCGCGATAGTAATCAAAGGCTGCTTTTGAGATGCTCATTTGTTCAGCCACTATTTTGTATTTATCATACATCGTGTAGTAGTTGGCAGGCACAAAGGCGAGCAGCACCCTGGGGAATTGTGTGCCCTCCACAAACTGATTGCTGGAAACCACTGGTTTTTGTTCGTGTTCTGTCACCCAACAGTCGCAGCAAGTGCAGGTGAGCCCGATCACGTACACCGCCTTCTTGGACTTGGGGTCGATCTGGTAACCTTGCTTCAATTCAGGTGGAGTACCACCAATGCCCAGCCACTGCATGCCGGGGGAAGTTGACATCCGCAGGCAGGACAATCCAGAGCACCGGTGGCTTCACGGTGATATTGCGGAATCGTAGACACGGCGTAGGTCCCTGAAAATCTCCATCGGATATAATTGCTGTTGTCCGCGAGACCATGACCATCGACATAGATATTGTAACCATGTACAGGAGGTCCTTGCGATTGTTGGTTGGTGGTGAACTGATAGTATAGGCTATCCATGGCACCGACGGGACTAAGTGTTTCCGGTGTCGATGTAACCGTTTTTCCATTGTTGGTAATAATGGTGAGGGTGTAGCTTCGACCGACGGTCCCGTGGATGCCCGTGCTGCTTGTCTTGTACGTTCCTGTGGATATTTCCGTCAGCACTTCGGATTCACCTGCGTCGTCGCTGATGGTTACTTTTTTGACGGACACCGGCGGACCTACATTTTTGGTGCCATCGAGTTGTATAGGGATCCACAATTTGATGGTGTACGGCCCGGGATCATCCGTTATCTGACCGTCCACCACAAGGTCTGTCAAGGGCACATCTGGTATGTCGATGGAAACCCGGTCAACGCAAGCGTCAAGGAACACTATACCTGCGACAAATAACCAGGACGATTTCATTCAATGAGCAAGATAATTTGAAAATCTGAAAGTGGGCTAAGATCGTGAGATGGATCATCAAATCTGCGCCTCCCAAATGAATTACTTACCTATCAACACAAACGCGCCCCAGTAATAAGGTTCTTTGTACTCTCGTCTCAATGCCCGCTGGGCACTGGAAAAGGAATCACGAATGTCCTTTCCCGCAGCAAGATTTTCATAAAACAAGGTCATGAGCTTTTGAGTGGCCTGGTCATCAACCTTCCACAGCGACATGATGATGTTGCGGGCTCCGGCTATGAGGAATGCGCGCTGTAAACCATAGATCCCTTCGCCGGTGTGCACTTCACCCGAACCGGTTTCACAGGCAGATAAAACTACAAGCCGGGTGCTGTCAAGGGAGAGACTTCCTGCCTCATACGCGGTGAGTACACCATCTTCGCCGCGGATGTCTTCTGCATTTTTTACTCCGGAAAATATCAGTCCGGACCGCAGCATGGGGTTCACACCACCACCTTCCAGGAAAAATCCGTGGGTGGCAATGTGCAGGAGTTCAGGATTGTGCGTCGCTTTGAGGGTGCTCTCGAGGGCATCATCACCAGTATATGAGTTCGTGGTCCATCCCTTGTTCGCAAGAATCTTACTTCCGTTGGCGATTTCCACTTTTGTGCCCGGTAAGTCGCTGAATTCGGCGTCCTTCATCTCTTCCATTTGCAGGTTACGCACATCTCTCTTGGTATTTTTAGTTTCTTCTGGTGTGACTGCCAGGGTGAAATTTGGTTGCCCGAAGAAAACTGCACGGCCGGGCGTAACCTTATTCTCCTTATTTAGAATTTCTTTGAGGTTGCTCAGAAAAATCAGGTCGGATTGGTCTTGCACATAACCTTTACTTCCCATGAGCAGGCCCGTGTTGATCTGGTTGTAAACGCCGTCACCTGAGAAATAAACCCGGCGTGTGTCTCTGAGTTGGTGAGCCAGGGGGCTCCAATACACATGATATAGTGTGGTGTCAGTATTCGAAAGCATTACTTCATTTCGGAAGAAGGAGAGGTAACGTCCTTCAAGAAGGTTCCCATCGGGGACTACCGCATAGCCAAAGGTTTTTCTTTGCAGGATCAATGCAAAATAAACAATCGTATCTGTCAAGGCATACACGGGCTGATTATTTTCCTTTATCCGTTGTGTGATACCCAGTTTCCGCACACGGATCATTTCGACGGCAGATTCTGTTTCAGCGAGCTGTGCCTGAATGTCTTTACCCGTGATTTCATTGTCAACCCGAGTAGTCATTGCCGCCACACGTCGTGAAACGGTTTTTTCTAATTCCTTTATTTCGTCTTCATAGCCTGCCATCTCTTTCTTCGAGTTCTTGCGGTAAACCTCCTGTGATGCTTTGTTCTTGAGAACGGACAGGGATTGATAGTCTGCAACGAGGGAAGAATCACCGCTGGTGAATATGGCTTGTCTGATCTTGCGCGAATAATTGAGCAGCAACGCTTTGGTCTGCAGCCTGAAATCCACCGCACGTTCAAAATAGTCCGGCGATAGCGCATTGTTCGTCGCCGCGGTGATCACAAGAGAGTTGTACAAGTCAAAGTCATCTTTTACCCGGTTGAACATGGTCTCCTTTTCCTGTTCATTCAGGGTATAAAATATTTTTCGAATGTTGTGAAGATGTACATTTAGTAACTCGTTTGCCGTGGTCAGGGCTTCGAGTGTCTTTTTTTGCCGGTAGAGGCAGATGGATTTTGTTTGAAGAAACAAAGGGAGGACGTTCAATGAATCTTGTTGTGCCCTTAGCCCCTGATCGATGAGTTGCAACGCGCCATCCAGGTTGCCCTCCATCAACATCACCTGGCTTCTGAAGAAAAGTGTTTTGGCATTCGCCATATTGAGTGCATGACTGTAAGAGGCCAAGGGGCCGGCCTGGAACTTTACCAGTTTTCTCAGGAACTGTCGGGCCTCTGTAAGCCGGCCTTCACGGATGCACACTTCTGTCATGCCATTGAAATAAGTTCCATAAGCGGCCTTCAGCATTTCATTGTTGAAGCGTGTGTGATTCAGTTCACGAATGAGTTTGACCAGGTATGCTTCACTCATTTGTGTTTGACCGGTTGTTAAATAGAATTCTGCCAGCGTTTGGAGATTTCGAATGCGATAAGGCGAACCCCGTGAGAAATGCAAGGTCCGTGCCTGTTCGGAAAGCTTAAGAAAGTATTCAGCCTTTTTGTAGTCGCCGGTATGAGTGTAGTATTCTCCAAGGTAATCGTAGGTGTCGTATATGGAGGGGCTGGTGAAACGTATCGAAGGTTTCAACTCCGTTTCCATTTTATGGATGATCTCAAGAGAGGCAAAAAGTGCTTTCTCCGCTTCGGGGTATCGTTGTTGTTCGTAAAGAAATTTTCCATAGAGGGATTGCAGCATGACAACTTTGGTGGAGTCGCGATCTTCCCGGGCGGCATGAATAAATAACCGATACTGGTTTTCATTGAAATTGCTTGTGATCAGTGCGAACTCACCGAACCCCTGACCCGCGACGAGGCCTGAACAGCAGAGAAGAAGAGTTAATAAGTATAGGCGAGACATAAAAATACGGTTGGCTGCTTATAGTAAGGATCCACAAGCCATTTGTCATAAAAGAAAGATTTTACTCCTGGAGGCATGCCCCAGTCACTTGAAAGGTTCGTGTATTTGGTCTCCGTAAAAGGCTGATACGCCCGCATAAAGAAAGCGAAGCGGTTGTACCTCATCCCAATGTTGAAGGTGAGGTAATTGGCTGTCAGGCGGCTGGTCAGCGGTTTGATGGCTCCATCAAACACAAAGGGGAAGGTGCCGCCGGCCGTCTGGGTGAAATCCTCGTGTAGATGACCACCCACCATGTAATTCAGGCTCAAACCGACATCAAAGAAGACGGCGATGTCGGCATCATGTTTGCCGGGACTTCTCCCCATGATGATCCTGTTGGGTGCCAGTTCAAAGCGAAGATGAACAGGCAATACGATCTCATATTTCTCAAATTTTGATTTGGAATAAACCTTTTCGTCGACATCTGAAAAAGTGGTTCCATAGCCAGTGCGTTGGAAGTTTGGGCTTACGACAAAATAGATGCGGCCGGAGGTATATGATCTTTTCGTGAGCTGAACGGCGTGGTCGAGACCGACATTCAATCCGGAGCCAAAACCTGCATAGACCATGTTGCTGCGCGTTTGCGCCAGGGTGACGGTCGTGAACAGGCAGGCGAAGCCGATGAGGAGGTACGATCTCATACTAGAATAGCCTTACCGAAAGTGTGATGAAGCTCGTCCAGGCCGTGAGTTTTTGTTCTTCCTTGCCGAGCACGTAAACATAATACGAGCCGTAGTACTTGGGGATATTGTCTGTAATTTGCTTTACCCCCGGGGCATAAAGGTTGGTGAGAGCGAAGGCAAACTTCATCTGGGCCGTGACACGGTTGAGGCGGAACAGGATTCCGAAGAAGAACTCAGGCTGAATTTTCTTGCAGGCAGATGTTACATCAGCGGAGTAGTAATTATTGAGTGTATCAGCGACTTCGCGCAATTGGGAGCTCAGAAGGAAATTGAGGTTGATGCCGGCAGAAATACCCATGATATCGCCCAGAGATGCGGCTTTAAATCCAAGAGGTACCTGGATGAATTTGTTTGTCCAGCGGCTGGCGCCATTGTCGTAACCGCCTTGCAGGAAGAAAGCGCCTGAGGTAAAAGCGTAATGGTAACCAAGGTATTGGTCCACTTCGAGTCCATAATAGAATGCGGGGAGGGAAGGTTCACCCGTGTGGGCGGTGTTGTGGTAATAGATGTTGCTCATCCCGCCAAGGGCATAGAATTTGGTTTGGGCGGAGGCTGAGTTTCCAGCTAAGAGAGAGATTGCAAGAACCAACGAAGCAAAGCAAGAGGGGAGGTGACTTCGTTTCATAAAGTCTTGGAATATGCTTTTTAAAGATATTAAATTCATAGGTGACGACAAAGGGAGTTTTCAACTTCTATTACCTATTACTTCGTCCTTTTCATTTTGTCCAGCGCCTTCTGCAAAAGAGCATTGAATCGGTCCGGGTCTTCCAGCATGGGGTAGTGTCCGGTCATACCTACATCCAATAAATAGTATCCTATCTCATTTTTCTGAAATGCAAGGGTATCTATCTGTGTCCTATGGCTGTTGACTAGATACAGGGTCTTGTTTGTCGCCTTCAGTTTTTCAGTCAGGGGATATTTGCCGTTGTCCTCCAAACAGTCCATGGCCTGAATGCTGTCCGCACTCAGGATATCATGCATAACCCGTTTTCGGATGGTGCTGTCGGTGGAAGGAGCAAATAACACCTGATCCATGTTTTGCGAAATAGTCTTCTTAAAGTCCTTCCGGGCAGCCTGATAAAAGCCAGACCATGCTTCCTCCATCTGTGGTGTGACCACTATTCCGACATCGTTAAAGTTGTCGACGCCGACAATTCCTATGACTCGCGACGGGTTGGTCAGGGCGCTCTCTACGGCAATGGCTCCGCTCATGGAGTGACCGATTAGCACCACGTTCTTCAAATCCAATGTGTTGAGAAGGGTGGAAACATCCTTGCCGTATTCTTCCACCGTCCAGGTTTTTCTGTTTTTCCCTGACTGTCCAAAGCCTGGCAAATCCAACGCCACCACCCGGTACCTCTTGGCGAAGTAGGCTGTCTGGTTTGCCCAATAGGTCCTATTGATTCCCCAGCCGTGAATGAAAAGCAAGACGGTATCCCCGCCCTTGCTGTCATCATAGTCAATGTGCATCCCATCTCGGTCGATCTCCCTGGTTTCCTTCTCATTGTCCTTCGGACTGTTGCTGCATGAGCATAGCGTTGCCACTATGACGGCGAGTAAGTATCGTGCAATGTTATTCATGTTATGAGTTGTTTCTTCAGTAAATATAGACAGACAGTATTATCCATGATATTTCATTTTATGTTATAAGCGCTCAGGGCATAACTTGTGCTCCGCCCTCCTGCCGATTCTTTCACCAATATATGCTTTTCGGTCAAGTCTGTTATGTCGCGCAGGGCGGTATCGTGCGAGCACTTGGTCAGTTTCGCCCACTTGGTGGAAGTGAGATTTCCTTCAAAGCCATCGAAGAGAAGGTTGATCATTTTTCTCTGCCTTTCATTCAGTAATGCGCTGCTGTGTTTCTCCCAGAACCTTGCTTTAGAGAGGACGTTGGCCAGTGTTTTATCCGTGGCTTGCATGGCACGGTCGAGGCACCCCAGGAACCAGGATAGCCAGCCTGTTATGTCGAGGGAGCCGTGCTGGGTTTTCTCGAGGGCATCATAATATTCGTTTCTTTCTATCCTGATCTGCGAGGACATGCTGTAGAATCGCTGGGGACTGCCATCGGCTCGTGCCAGTTGCAAGTCTGTAATGGCGCGAGCCATGCGTCCGTTTCCATCATCGAACGGGTGAACCGTGATGAACCAGAGGTGTGCCACACCCGCTTTGACGACTGGGTTGAGGTTACCGGTATTATTAAACCAATCAAAGAAAGCGGCCATTTCCTTTTGCAGGCATGCAGAATCCGGCGCTTCAAAGTGAACGCTTTCGCGGCCCAGCGGTCCCGATACGACCTGCATGGGGCTGTCACTTGGGTTATCCCTCCAGGTGCCGATGGTAAGTGCATGTGACTTATTCCCACCTTTTGGAAATAGCAACTTATGCCAGGAGAACAAACGCTTGCTGGCCAGGGGAGCACGGTATTGTTGTGTTGCGTTCAGCATCATCTCTACAACACCATCTACGTTGCTGTCGGATGGGACGAGGCCGGCAATGTTGAGGCCCAGATGGCGGGCAATCGAGGATCGTACCTGTTTGGGGTTGAGGATTTCACCTTCTATCTCGCTGGATTTGATTACATCGAGGGAGAGTGTTTGGAGCATGGCTTCGTCGCGCAGGCGGAATCCCAGGCCTTCCATTCTGCCGAGGATTTTTCCCTGGTGGTAGTGGAGGGTGGTGAGTTGGTCTGCCAGTTTCTCTTTGTCCCAGTGGAAGACCGGCCAGGTTTGGAGCTGGTGGATGTAGTGATTTATTCTACGCATTATTCTACGCAAATTATGCGTTAAATATAATACTATTCTACGCAAATGTTACGTAGAATAATAAAATATATTACCAAATCAAGACCATTTGAACTATTTCGGGCAGCCTTGTGGAAAGTTAGTGGGGGCTCAACAAACGCCTTCATGGATTTGTCAATGGGATTTTCGGTTGCTCAAAAGATCCATGGGGCTTCCTGATGCTTCGATTTCGCCGTTATTAAGTATGTAGATGCGATCCGCTATACTGGCCAACCTTATTTTGTGCGTGATAAGCACGATGGCCATGCGGGATCGTAATTGTGAAAGCAACTTGATAACGAATTCTTCTGATACACGATCAAGTGATGAAGTGACTTCGTCAAGCAATAGCATCTTTGGTTGTTTTACGAGTGCCCGCGCGAGGGCAACAAGCTGTTTTTGTCCTCCGGAAATATTTACTCCGGATTCACCAAGAAGGGTTTGATATCCCTGCGGGAATGCCACAAAAAATATTTCGAGTCCAGTTTGCTGGCAGCACTGTATGACCCTCGAGTAATCTTCCTGCCGATCGCTGAGAGAAATATTATAAAGCAGGGAGCCATTAAAAATTTTTATTTCTTGCGGTACAACGCCAATATAGTTACTCCATTCTGCTTTGGTTAAGCTATTCCAATCGATACCATTAAGGGTTAAATATCCACTTTCCGGCTGGTAATGCCTCTGAAAGATTTGAAAAAGAGTGCTTTTCCCCGCTCCACTTTTCCCCAAGATAGCCACTATCTCACCCGGACTAATAACGAGTGAAATATTCTTAAGTATGGATTTGTGAAAGGGAAAATTGAAATTAAGATCCTCAACCTTGAATAGGGCGGATTCGATCCCAATATTTGAATGGTTTATCTGAGACGTTTCAAATGAACTATCAATGCCTGTCGCCCTGGTATTTGTGTATTCGAACATTCTGTCAAAAGCAATTCTTGCTTCTTGAATTTGGATATTAGCCATCGTAATCCTGGTTACAGAAGGAATTGAGTTGCCCACCAGGCCAATGAGTGCAATCATCTCACCCAGCTGTAATTGTTTTGCAATAACCAGCCATGATGTTATTCCAAAAACCAAAATAATAATGAGACCGCTGCTGATCTCCGCAATGGTCCCGAATTCAACATTTAGCTTTCCAAGACTAAATATCTTGTTTTGGAATGAGCCATAGATCTGCCTGTTTATATTTTCAAAGAATGATTCCTTGTTATTGACTTTGATGGTATCAATGCCTTGAATGGAATCTACATAATTGCTTTCTGACGCAGCGTAACCCTGCATTACCTCTTTTTGAGCGGCAATTATTTTGTTTCTAAATAGGTAGGCGAGAAATAAGAAAAGAGGTATGGCTATCAAAATGACAAGGGCGATGATTTGAGAGTAGAGATACATTGCGAGAAGAGAAGAAATTATTACGAGAATATCTATCAATAAATTGCTCGCAATGAAACTAATAACCATTTGAATGCGACGCGTGTCATTCAACCGGGCGACTAGTTCACCGGTTTTTCTTGAATCGAAAAATGATTTCGGCAAATTGAGTAGGTTTTTATAAAAAAAGTCGACAATACGATTGTTGAAGTCTCGCGCCTGATGATATAGGAAGAGCCCCCTGAGATAACCTACCGCAGCCTTGGATATCAATATGGATATTAAGGCAAAAAGGCTCAGGTAGAGTTTGTGAAAATTCTTGTTTGGTAGAATATCGTCAATTAATGTTTGGAGAAAAATGGCGTTTGCAAGTCCGAGGCTTGAAAATGCGATACCCAGTACCAATGCCACCAGCAGCAGGTTCAGATCTGGACTTATTAATGAAAAAAGCCATCTTAGCTTTGTTTTTTGCTTTTCATTGTGACTCTGAAAACTTTGATTTGGGGTCAACTTAAGAAATGCTTTGCTTTTCCAAATCTCCTCCAATGTTTTCTCTGTGAATTCGCAAATTCCTGTGGCGGGATCCGCAACTATGAATTTTTTGGCACGATTTTTCCCATAGTAAACTATATAGTGCTGCAACTGATTATCAATTACTACATGCAAAATAGATGGGTGATTTAACAGGTCCAGCTTGCGAATATCATCTACTGCTAATCCTTCAGCGTCAAATCCAAGTTGATTAGCAGCTTGAAATAAACCTAATAAGGTTGTTCCCTGTACAGATGAACCGCTGAGATTGCGAATTCTTTCAATATCAACTTCACCGCCATAGTACTTAATAATTGATGCCAGGCAGGCAACTCCGCAATCATTTTGATCGTGTTGCATAACAAATGTTTTCTTAACAAAACGGATGCCTATTGCCATTTCTACTATTCAAGCCACTTAAGGATTGCTTCTGCTTTTGTTTCTCCTTTAAATTCCTGAAGAAGTCTTCCTTCTTTATTATATATTAGAATATAGGGCACAATAGCAGAACCGAATGATCTTTGGAGTTCATCATTGTGAATGTTGGTGAAATGAATATTTTTTCGAGTGGCTAACAGATGGTTACTACAAAATTGTTTGATCTCTGTTGGTGAAGCAGTTGAAATCCAAACCATTGTGGATTCGGAGAAACTACCGATGTGTTCTTCAACATCCTGGGCCTCACGCTGACAATGTTCACAGGTAGGATCAAATATTACCAAAACAATTGCTCTTTGTTTAGGAAAACTAAAAAGCTGGCCGTCAGTAGTTGTTAAATGTAATACGGGAAGGGTTCGAAGGTTATTTGAAATACTCCTTTTCTCAGAAACCTTATCTTGTGTTATGACAACCAGGGCAACCAATAGCAATAAAGCGGGAGTGAGGATGAGTAATTGTTTGCCTGATGGAGGGAATGTCATTGGGCTAGCCGTTTAACTAAAATTCACAATCAAGAAGGTTACGGATGCAGTCCAGATAAGAACTGCAGGGACATATGAAGTAATTACAATCCGCAGGGCTTCTTTGAATTGCTTGTTTGTTTCTTTCGAAAAAAAATAGGCAAGTATGATGATGTAGACAACTTGAGTGAGATTGATATTGCCCAGGATATATTTTTCCCACGCCTCAAGAGTTGAAGTGTCAAATAAGTTAAGAATTGACAGGGGTGCAAAGTTCTGAATATCTTCAAGCGAATATTCAGTTTGTACAAGGCTAAACCAAACAATAAGTGCGAGAGAGGGGAATATATGAATGTACTCTGCCCGCAGGACAGTTGAGTACATGGCTTGAATACCTATTTTAACATTTGCCATGTAAGTTCCAATCATCAGACAAATAGAGACTCCACCTATTTTGAAAAGAACTACCAGGGGTATCATCGCGTACCCCACCAGTTGCAATTGCTGCCTAACTGTTAATATTCTATCGATGGCCTGGACTGAGAGTTGATTTTGAAAATACTCGGAATAGATATCATTTGTGGTTATTAGTTCATTCATGATCAGTGCTCCGCTTATGTAGCATCCGATAAGTACTATGAGTAGTACCCAATTATTCATGATGAAATGGGAAAGGATTAGTCAGCCTCCCTTGAGCGGATGCTTCATCTGTCACTTCAGATACCATCTGACCTTTGTCTAACGTAATGACTTGACTACATATTCTCTGAATGGCATCAATATCATGTCCTGAAATGAGGATTGTATTCCCCTGCTTACCATATCTAACCAGCGCATCAATGGTCGATTGCCTGGAAGACGGATCCAGATTTGAAAAAGGTTCATCCAGAATGAGGATCTGCGGAGAAAGAATTAAGCTGGAAGCAATACCAATCTTTTGAATGTTTCCTTTTGAGAAGTCCCGGATCAACTTTCCTTCATTAAGAAGGTCGAGTGACATCACATCGCTGAATTCGATTGTTCTTGATTGAATTTCTTCATCCCGCATGCCCTTCAATTTGGCAATGAAGTAAATGTATTCCCTGGGAGTCAGATAGTCCATAAGGTAGGATTCATCTATGTAGACAGATGTAAAGAATTTCCAATCCTGAGAGGCCTTGACATTTTTTCCTCGTATCAAGACTTCACCTGTAGCAGGCAACAGTATATCCGTGATTAACTTCAGTAAGGTTGTTTTTCCGGCGCCATTGCTCCCAATAAAGCCGACGCTTGCACCTTCCACGATGATTAAGTTTGGAATATGGAGAGTGAATTGTGCCCCATATCCTTTACTAAGATTATCAATTTCAATTGCAGCTAACATTGGAATTATTTTGATTGGAAACCTTCAAGAATCCTGAATTTATAATGCGAAAAAGCCTTTGCGATAAACGCAAGGTAGCGGTGATGAAATCCCATACTTATTAATCCAACTAAGCAAACTATACCCATACTATACAGGTTGCTTAAGAAGTAAGACGAAATTTGAAACACAAGCAATGGTGTGGCTATGAAGAGCAGTGTGCTGATAATTTGTACTGAGTTAACTCCTTCATAATTCATTATTGTGCTTCTGGACAGGTCGACGGGGCTTGTGTTAAATAATGTAAAAACAGTGAGTAAATATGCATTGACACCAATATTGAAACACAGTGCCGCTGTTGCTATTAATAATAGGGGGTAATTGCTACCAATTGATATCACGGAGATCAAATAGAAGACAACGTTATAGAGATCAAAGAGCAATATCTTGGCAGAAAAAATCTGTTTGATTAGGATGGGTTTGCTAAGCAGCCCCGCGAAATACCTGCTTTGCCAACCAAAAGAAATTTGAATGTAGCTTGACATGGCATAGCTGATAGTGAAGACCATTACACTCAGCGCATATCCTGCGTGATTGACATCTAAGCCGAAATCACGGATGAAATATATAATAATGATGTTCATCACCATTTGCCCTAACAGAAATTGGCTGGTTCTTTTGTTTCTCATAATCAAATAGCATTCATCGATGATAAGAAGAGCCACCGGCATATTAGGCAACAACCTGGATATCAATCGATGGAGGTTGAGTCGTCTTGATCTTATATTGTCAGAATCGTAGAGGAGCTGAATAATTAGCTTATAAGTTATCCAGGAAAGGAATGATAAGAGGAGAAGCAGAACAGACGTTAATAGCAACCAATGATGTGTAATTGGGACTATGAAATCAAATGCACCTAATGAACCATAGCCTTCCATTGTGATCACCAATGAAAGAGTAATCCCGAATACCAGGAACTTGAGGCGTGAATTCCAAACGGCTTCTTTCAGTAGGAAGCCGACTAGGCTATTGACCAATAGAATGATGAAGATATTGAGTATGAATATCCCTATAAGTCGGTCACCTGCTGAAAGAAATCTAAATACTGATATCAATACTGGGGATATGAGGAGATAATAGATATTGGGTG
>JANYHW010000209.1 GCA_025358885.1 Cytophagales bacterium
ACTTGCCCTATACCGCCCTTACCATGGTTGAAATCAAGGCCAAAAGGGATGTGAAAGTAACGCCAATGAGTGTTATTGAAGCCCCTAACCACCTTGTGGATGTGCACAATCTGTATAGCCAGATTGATCGGCCGCATGTAACCATCCCCTTGCTGACTTCAATCGCCAAGAGCCCCTCTGGAAAACATACCGTGGCAGTTAGCAACAGCTTTATCTTTTCCGAGCCCCATGGTCAAGAACCTGCCATCATTCATGAGGACTGGGACTATAATATGCACCTGGCCAAATTCACAAAATCAATGAAGGCTGGAGAGTCCTATGTATTCAGTGTGGTTTCATCTGCGACTTCGACAGAGCACTATGACGATCCCCTGAATGAAGCAGAGCGCCTGACGATTTTCGCAAAACTTGAAGGTACCCAGCGACTGCTGCAGAGACATATTGAGGCCTGGGAGAAACTTTGGCAAAGCGATATTGTCATTGAAGGAGATTTGCAGGCGCAAAAGGATATTCGCTTTGCGTTGTATCATTTGTATTCCTTTGTGCGCGAAGGTACAGGCTATAGCCTTTCTCCCATGGGACTTTCTGGCCTGGGTTACAATGGTCACGTTTTCTGGGATACGGAATTGTGGATGTATCCTCCTTTACTTGTGCTCCAGCCAGAGATTGCCAGGTCAATCCTTGAATACCGATTTAACAGGTTGGATGCCGCCAGGAAGAATGCATTCTCTCATGGATATCAGGGCGCTATGTTCCCATGGGAGTCGTCGGATGAGGGATCTGAGGATACTCCTGTGTGGGCGCTCACCGGACCATTTCAACACCACATTACAGGGTGCGTCGGTTGGGCGTTCTGGAAATACTACCAGGTTACTAAGGACAAACTGTGGCTCCGCGATCGGGGCTATCCGGTGCTGAAGGAGGTTGCTGATTTCTGGGCGAGCAGGGTGGAACGCAAAGGACCTGGAAAGTATGAAATCAATAATGTTATTGGCGCCAACGAATGGCAGGAAAACATTGACAACAATGCGTTTACCAATGGGATGGCCATTACCGCATTGCGCTATGCCACCCAAGCTGCCAAGGAACTCGGACTCGCGGCCAATCCGGATTGGGAAACTGTAGCGCAGAATATCCCCATCCTGAAGTTCCCCGATGGTACAACGAAAGAGAACGCCACTTACGATGGAGTGGAGATCAAGCAGGCAGATGCCAACTTGTTGTCCTATCCCCTGGATATAATTACTGATAAAGTTCAGATCGAAAAGGACTTAAAGTACTATGAGCCCCGCTTTTCACCTGGAGGTCCTGCGATGGGACATGCGGTGCTGTCCACATTGTATTCAAGACTTGGCAATCCTGAAAAGGCCTACGACATTTTTGTCAAAAGCTATAAGCCAAATGAAGTTCCGCCTTTCGGAGTCCTGTCAGAGACTGCAGGAGGAACCAACCCATATTTTGCGACAGGGGCCGGAGGTATGTTGCAGTCTGTTATTTTTGGTTTTGGAGGTCTTCAAATAACAGACATGGGCATCCAACAAACAAAATATAAACTTCCAAAGAGCTGGAAGTCATTACAAATAAAAGGAGTAGGTACTTCCAATACCAGCTACTCAGTAAAATGAAACATCCTTTAAGATTAAGACAGATAGACTAACAATAAATGGTTATGAATAAGTTGGCAGGATGTATTGTTTTTATATTTCTTTTTTCTTGTTCAACAAACGATTCAACATACAAGGTTAAGGTTCAGAACCCTGAATTTTTGCATCGGTCCGTTAAGGCCGTTACCGACCGGATTGTTCACGATATATTTTCTCCGCCTGTGGCAAGCAGGATTTATGCCTACACCAGCGTTGCAGGATATGAGGCCCTTATTGCCCAGAACAGTCAGTATAAGAGCTTGGCCGGTCAGGTTCATGGTCTCGATCCGGTTCCCCAACCAGAGCCAAACAAAGTATACTGCTTCCCATTGGCTTCCGTGCAGGCGACTTTGAAAGTTGCAAGGGCCCTTGTCTTTTCCGAGGACAAACTCGATATATTTTACAATGCGATCATGCAGGATTTTAAGGCGACGGGTATCCCTGATGATGTGTACGATCGTTCAATCGAGTATGGAACAAAAGTGGCAGAGCACATTTTGACTTGGTCTTCAAAAGATAACTACAAACAGACGAGGTCATTTCCGAAATACTCCATTCAGCATGATCCTGCTACCTGGCAGCCCACACCCCCTGCCTACATGGATGCTGTCGAACCCCACTGGAACAAGATTAGGACTTTTGTGATGGACTCTGCGGCCCAATTCATGCCGGTTAGTCCGACACCTTTCTCTGCGGATAAGAAAAGTCAATTCTACAAGGAAGCATTGGTTGTATATGAAACGGGGAAGGGACTCACAGATGAACAACGTGCCATTGCAAGCTTTTGGGATTGTAATCCCTTTGTCATGAATGTCAAGGGACATGTCATGTTTGCTACTAAAAAGATTTCACCAGGAGGACATTGGATGAATATTACACGGGTTATCTGCAACCAACAGAAGGCAGACATATTTCAATCGGCAGAAGCTTATGCGAGGGTTTCATTGTCCCTGATCGACGCTTTCATCAGTTGCTGGGATGAGAAATACAGGAGCAGGCTAATCAGGCCTGAGACTTATATAAACAAGTACATTGATGAAAATTGGATTCCCCTTTTGCAAACACCGCCCTTTCCTGAATATACCAGTGGCCACAGTGTCATCTCAAGTTCAGCGGCCGTATCATTGACGGCCCTCTTTGGTGATAACCTGGCATTTACTGATTCGACAGAAGTTGAATTTGGCATGCCACCCAGAAATTTCACATCATTTCTTCAGGCATCGAATGAAGCAGCGGTAAGTCGTATGTATGGAGGAATTCACTACATCCCTGCCTGTGAAAATGGCAAAATTCAGGGAAGGAACATTGGCCAGTATATCATAGATCGTGTAAAGACAAAGGCGCAATAGATGGAATTACTCAAACCAGGATGGTTGAGTGTGGGTGCTACCGACAAGGGTTAAGCAATTCAGACAGTACGTCTGGTAGACAGCACCAAATCCTGGCCTAAAAAGGCACTCATCAAAGATATCACTCTGAATATACCCGCGGGCTACTCCCACGTGGTTAACTCTTTGTAGTGAGGCTTCAAAGTAGCCGAATACTATTTCTGTTGGCGCATTCACATTATGAATATTACCGGGAAGGTTGGCAGGAGGAGTATCAAAAATGGAGCCCGTGCGCTCCACAAGCTGTTGAACTTTTTTCCAATAGTCGTAGGTGCTCTTGCTCATGGAAAATTGATTCACATTGAAATAGTGTTTGGAAAGAAACGTACTGTTAATCTCATTGGACTGGAGCAAGATGTTTGATAATTGCTTATTCGCATAGTCTGTTGTTTGTAAAATCTGCAATTTACTTGAGCTTACAGGGAGCGGGACGTAACAGGGGGGAGGGCAGTTATGGAACGGGCTGGGAAAGCAAGTCTCATAGAGCCGGTACACTTCGTCCATAGACCAACGGAAATAGGAAGGTGTTTCTGAAGTTGGAAGTATGGCAGTCATATAGATATTGACCACTTCTCTTTGTACGGGTATGCCTTCCGAACTCACCACGGTGATCTTCTCTACTTTGAACCAGGCTGAGTCATTGGCCTGAAGGGCTGGCATCACCTCCTGAGTGGATTGATAATGTGAACCTTCCGGCAGGACGATGTCCAAGAGGTATTTTCCTCCCTTGACTCCCTTGACAATCAGTCCCGGCAATTGATAATTACCCTTTCCGAGATCCTTGTAACTTTCCTGGTGTCCGGAGTCATCAGTTAGCATAATTTTTGCGCCTGTTACGGGAGTAGGGGGCTTGAGAATACCGCTTGTTTTTCCAAGTTGAAGTAGGTAGGGTCCCGGGCCGTCGGTTATCTGACCATCTATCACCAGGCTCCCAATGATTTCCGTTACCCTAATGCTATATGGATCCTTGCACGTAATGAAAAGCAGGATGAACAGACAGAAATATGAGAATTTGAATTTCATGGGTGATACGCGCTAAAAAAACCAGTCCGGTCTTGCGTTCGTACTGCCTTTAATCGCATTACAATTCAGACAGTAAGAATAATAATTCCCGGCTGGAATGCGAAAGTCCCATGCGCAGGATGTAATGTCGGTTTTGATATAGCCTTTGTCAACATATAGACGGGTTAACTTTTGTGCCGATGCTTCAAAATATCCATAGACAGGCTCTGAGGGATCATTCAAGTTATGAATATTCCCCTGAACAATTGCCGGGGGCGAATCAAAGATTGATCCGGTACGAGAAGTCAGCAATTGAACTTTTTTCCAATAGTCATATGTATTTGGGTTCATCGAATACTGACTAATGTTAAAAAAATGGCGCACCATAAAAGTATAATCGATTCCCCGGGTCTGTAGCAGGATGTCTTTCAACGAAATAGCTGATTGAAAGTCAGTAGTCTTAATGAGTTCAAGATTGAATTTGCTTACCTCCTGGAAGATATAGCAAAAAGCCGGGCAGGCGATTGCTCGAGGACTACAGGAAGGAATGATACAGTAAACTTCCTCAATAGCCCATCGCAGGTAGCCAGGCTCTGATTCCGGGGGTAGGTTAGTGTTCAAATACACTTTAACATTATCGTTATTTATCAGAATACCTTCTGTACTGACTATCTTTTCAGTGACAATTGTAAAATAGGCACTATCTTTTGCTTGCGGTGAAGCCATGGTTTCGGCTGATGACTTGTAGTGACGGCCATCAGGCAATTGTATATCGAGTAGATAGGTACCCGCTTTCCTTCCCTTGACTTTTGTCTGGTCCAATTGATATTTTCCGTTACCGAGATCTTTTAGATTTTCCTGATTGCCATTTTCATCAGTGACGTTTACCAGTGCACCTAAGAGAGGGCTAGGACTTTGTTTAGGACTAGAGGTCGTTCCTAGCTTGATATACTGTGGGCCACTTAAGTCTGAAATGATACCATTCACTACTAGGCTGCTGGTCACTCCCTGCAGGTTGAAGTCATAGGGATCTTTGCAATTGTTAAACAAGAGCAAGCTTAAGAATAACAATAGGTTCCTCACAGGCATGGTTAGAAGGAAAAATTGTATGTAATGGATGGAAGTGCACTCCCGAGGATCGATAATCGATATCCCTGCGGGACGGGTGCACCTGCTGGCTGCTGGTAGTAAATGGAATAGGCATTTCTTCTGCCCAACAAGTTGTAAACCGAGAAGGTAAGGTTGTCGTCAATTTTGTTAAAGACATTGTTGATGGTGATGGATACATCCAGGCGCCAATAGTCTGGGATGCGGTACTGGTTCCGTTCAGAATATACTGGAACAGCAACGGATCCTGCCAGGTAGTTGGCGACAAGTGCGGACGTAGGTCTTCCCGTGCTATAGGTAAAGTTGGTCGCAAAGCGTGCATTCTTGCCCAATTTGTGATTGGCAGTAACATTGAAGGTATTGGGCTTATCGTAATTGGTAGGGTACCAGTTGCCCTGGTTGACTTGCTCCTCAGGGTGCGCCCCATCGACTTTAATGAAAGATCTTAAGTAAGTGTAGGAAATCCACCCTGTCCAACCGCCGGAATTCTTTTTGGCGAATAATTCAATTCCATAAGCCTTTCCTTTGCCCTGCAGGAGTTCGGTTTCGAGGTGGCGGTTAAGGAGGAGTTGTGCGAAGTCTTTGTACTCAACAAGGTTAGCAGTGGTTTTATAAAAGACCTCACCTGACAGCTCAAACATATTGTCCTTGGTATTCCTGAAATAGCCAATGGAATAATTATCGGCGACCTGTGGCATAATGTAGAGATTGCTCACCTGCCATAAGTCAATGGGTGTAGGCGCGGTGCTGTTCGAGATCAGGTGGATATACTGCCTCATTCGATTGTAACTCATTTTGATGGAGCTTTCATCGGAGAGACTAAATCTTCCGGAGATACGGGGCTCAAAGCCAGCGTAAGTCTTGATCACGTGGTCTTTGGCGTAATACGATGTGTCGGTGATAGTGGCGACACTCCTTACAGCGCCCGGTTGATAGGAATACACTGTATCGGCCCCAAGATATTGATAGAAGGAGTACCTGAGCCCCGCCGCAATGGAGAACTTTTTGGAAATGGTATATTCCTCATTGGCATAAAATCCGAATTCGCGCCCACGGTCTTTTTCAACCCGCTTTCCGACCGTGGTGGAATTCTCACCGTACGGTTTTGCAATCTCTGGATTGCCATTGTATTGATTGGCCTCAACACCTATGTTAACAGCATGTTTTTCCTCATTCGTATAAAGGAAATTTTGCTTCAGCTGATAGTATCCGATTCCATTTGTCAGGCTCCTTGCTGATGTTATGTTGTAGTCATATAAAATGCTCTCGTAGTTACCCAAGACCGCTGTAAATGCTGAAGACCAGCGATCACTCAAAATGCTTTTCCATTTCAAGCTGCCAAGTTGGGTGGTATAGTTGTAGCCAAATTCGTTAGAGTACCTGAAGAAGTCATTGCCGCGGTAATAGGAGAGGCTCAAGGTATTCTTAGCACTAAACTTATGGGTGATGTTTGCATTGATGTCATAGAATGAAGCTGAACTTTTTCGGACATCTGTGTTTGCGACGGCTCCAAGAATCCAATCTGAATAGGAAGTTCGTGCGCCGACAATGAAGGAGGTTTTATCCTTGATCAGAGGGCCCTCTACCATTAGCCGGCTCGACACCAGGCCTATTCCACCTTTGACTTTTAGTTTATCAAAATTTCCGCTTCTGGTCCTTACATCCAGCACAGAGGAGGCTCGTCCGCCAAATTGTGCAGGCACATTTCCCTTGTAAAGGGTGAAGTCCTCCACCACATCCGGATTGAAGTTGGAAAGTAATCCAAGGGCATGCGCAGAGTTAAAAATCTGACCTCCGTCCATGAGGATAAGATTTTGGTCGATCCTTCCACCCCGCACATTGAAGCCGCCACTTCCTTCACCAACAGAATTTATACCCGGGAGCAGTTGCAGGGTTTTTATGACATCTGCTTCTCCCATAAATGCGGGTAGTCGCCGGATTTCTGTAATGTTCAACTTGGCGATACCACCAGAAGTCTCCTTGATGTTTTCATCTTCTCTTCTGGCCCTCACAACGATCTCCTCGAGCGCTTCCGGTTTCTCAGACATTTCAAAGTTGAGGACAGCATTGGTGTAAATGGCAATTCTGTTTTGAATAGGGGCCATGCCAAGATACCGTACGGTCAACCTGTATTTACCCGGGGGAAGAGCTATGAAATACTTGCCGTTCGCGTCGCTGCTATTGCCATACTTGAGCCCATCCACAAAGAGAGCTGCCCCTGCGATTGACTTCCGATCAGATGCCTGCACGACCGTTCCAGTGAGGACAACCTTTTTCCCTGAAAGAATCTTACTGGAATCACCGAAAACGAGGGTGCTTGATTTTTGGCCGCTGGCATTCTCTTGAATGATGACAAATAAAACAAACAAAAAAAGCAACCGCCGGCTAAAAACCATCCTTCTTAACAGCTAAAATTTGTTGAAACCTACACCATTATTTTGTCCTACCAAACCTTTCTTTGATGGTTGGTATTTCGGAGCCCAGCTGCCTGCCTCCGCTCGTAAATCCGCTAACGGAGAATGTCTGTTCTTTCCAGGCTTTGCCAAACTGGTAGGGTGCATTGTATCCATATTGGGATATATACTTAAGGTAAGATGAATAGTCGCTGGAAATTTCATAGTCAGCCACTTGTACAACATTGAAGAACAAGAGTTTATTGACATCGAATGCCTCAACTCCTGCTGTACGCATGTCGGTCGGCAAAGAAGGCAGTGCAAGCAATTCACTTTGACCGGAAGCCCCGGTTAATGTCCAGCTAAAAGCAATACTTTGGCTTGCGTAGCCCCACCCAATAAGATATAAATCGAAGTTTCCAAAGGTTGCCAGGGTGGCCCTTGAGTTTCCCAGATCTTTGAAAATAACCTGGGCAGACAAGGGGGCGACATCAAACTTCTTGGAT
This sequence comes from Cytophagales bacterium, assembly GCA_025358885.1. Lineage (GTDB taxonomy): Bacteria > Bacteroidota > Bacteroidia > Cytophagales > Cyclobacteriaceae > ELB16-189. Next base: position 8,040 of record JANYHW010000209.1, read on the forward strand.
GGATGAAAGGAATTAATGCGGATGAAGTCGTCACGGTAAATATTCTCAGAACCGTAGACAGGAAAATATGTACCCGGGAATTCAATCCTGACCTGGTTCTGGTTAATACTGAATACTCCTAGTTGATAATATTCATCAAAATTACCCGCCTTTGGAAAACCGTAAAGTCTGATTCCGGTTGTTTGAGCCCCTGGAAGCACGGGTGTAAGAATCGTTTCAAGTGGCTTATTCATTTCCGAAAAAAATTCACTATAGGAATGATCTGAAGCAAGGCCCTCCACAATATTATAGTGGTTGATGTCCTTGCCCAGTTCCCTGACGAACAAACGTGAAGGGGATTTTGTCAGGTTAAGCTGGATGGAATTTCCACCGTCGTAAAATAACCGAGAGTCGCCGCTTGTACTTACATAGTATGGATGAACCCCAAGGGAGTCATTGAAATGAACATTCAGATTCCCTACGATTACGGGGTCCTGAACAGCTGCGGCCACGGACCATTGACCTCTTTGAACATTCACGAAACTTGAAATTTCCAGAGAAGATTTATCCTCACGGAGGTAGGCCTCGCTTAGAACAAAAGACTTTTCATTGAAGTTGGGGTTCGAGAGGATAAAACCTTCGCTGTTCTTCATTTCAGCCATGGCGAGGAGTTCACCTTTTGCTGAGGAAAGAAAAACCCATCCCTGGTCCGTTCCGCCGTTTGGCAGAGTCAGATGGTCCTTAGGTACTTGAACCTTAAGGAGTGCATTCTGTACAATAATGTTCGTCTTTGCCGATTTGCTGGCACCTTGTTTATCGGTGGCAACCGCCATCAGTTCATAATTGCCATCCGGCAAAAGCTTCGTGTCCCATGAAGTAGTAAACGGAAGATTCGCAGAGGTTGCGACCAGTTTTGTGTTCACGATGATCTCTACCTTGCTGATTGATTCCGGGTGGGCAATAATCAATTCAATGTCCACAGAATTCCATACCATAGCACCATCCTTTAAGGTCTTGAAGGACATATCGGGCACAATGGTCTCCTGTTCTTTTCTGCAGGTAATACAGCAGTAACCCATCACCAAATAGCACAGAAATTGAAGAGAATGGAACTTCATAGATTGGACAATTAAAGGTAGCTATAAAGTGGCCTAAACCGGGGCTTTGATTTACGTTATTTTTGAGGTGATCTCGCCAAAATGAGTTTATTTTATCATATTGATAAGAACTTTGATTAAAGAGAACGAATGGTCATTCAAAAACCCCAGCTTACTTTCTCCCAAATCATTAACATGAACGTTGGTTTCTTTGGAATCCAATACAGCTTTGGCTTACAGCAAACCGCGATCAATCCACTGTACACATTTCTCCATGCCAACCCCGAAGATTTGCCATTGCTGAATCTGGCAGGTCCAATGACCGGCCTTTTGATTCAACCCATCATTGGTGCCTTAAGCGACAAGACCTGGCACCCGAGGTGGGGAAGGAGAAAGCCATATTTTCTGATTGGCGCAGTATTTTGCAGCCTTTGCCTGTTCTTGTTTCCATTTAGCCGCACCTTGTGGATGGCAGTTGGATTGTTGTGGATTCTGGATGCGGCAAACAACACAGCCATGGAACCGTATCGGGCTTTCATTGCAGATAAACTTCCGGTCAATCAGCGTGCCATGGGATTCCTTACGCAAAGTTTTTTTACTGGTCTCGGAATTACGCTGGCAAATTTGTCGTTGTACTTTTTTCAACAAATTATCGCGGGTACTACAACAGCACAAGATGGCAGTTCAGGCATACCCTATTGGGTCTTCGGATCATTTTTTGTCGGGGCCATTTGCTCTATTTCCTCTGTGGTATGGTCAACCTCCACAACACCTGAAATCCCTCCGACAGACGAAGAGTTGAAAGCGCTCCGCGCTCACCCTAAAGGACTGATGGCACCCATTCAGGAAATATTTTCAGCCATCGGTGCAATGCCCAAAACTTTGTGGCAGCTCGCAGGGGTATATTTGTTTCAATGGTATGCGATGTTTTGCTACTGGCAATTTATTTCCCACAGCATTGCAAAGTCGGTGTGGAAGACCTCATCTCAGATGGATCCCAAACTGTACGAAGAAGCTGTTGGATGGACCGGACTTGTCAACGGATTTTACAACATTGTTACCTTCCTTTCTGCATTTGGTCTGGTATGGCTTTCGAAGAAAATCAGTGCAAAGTATGTACACGTTGTATGCCTGGCGTTTGCTTCTGTCTCTCTTTTTATCATTCCTCATATAGAAAACAAATTTCTACTGTTTGCGCCTATGATAGGTTTTGGAGTTGCCTGGGCTAGCATGATGGGTGTTCCATATATTATGGTGGTTGGAAGCATACCAAAGGAACGCTACGGTGTGTATATGGGAATTATCAACATGATGATTGTAGTGCCGATGATTCTTCAGACGCTTTCATTTGGGTTTATATTCGAGAATTTCCTTGGAAAGGACCCGTTGAATGCGATGACTTTTGCTGGTTCGTTACTCTTGATTGCGTCTCTTGCTACTACACTAATAAAAGTTGTTGCATCTGATGACGAGGTTGTTGCGGTATCTGGCGGTGGACATTAAATACAAATACTATGAGCCCATACCTGGCTGAATTTGTTGGCACTATGCTTTTGATCATCCTTGGGGACGGCGTCGTAGCCGGTGTTTTGCTGAAAGGATCCAAGTCTGAAAACGCCGGATGGCTCACCATTGTCGTCGGTTGGGGACTCGCAGTGACTTTGGCAATTTACGCTGTTGGAGCCATCAGCGGCGCCCACCTTAACCCTGCACTGACAATAGCCCTTGCGGTGAAAGGTGATTTTCCGTGGAATGATGTTGCGGGCTATGTTGCTTCACAACTGGCTGGAGCATTTACCGGGGCAGTGATTGTCTGGCTTCACTATCTCCCTCATTGGAAGGGCACTGCAGATCAGGCAACGAAGTTGGCAGTTTTCTGCACGGCACCTGCATTGCGGAGTACTCTCGCAAACCTGATCAGTGAAATCATTGCCACTGCATTACTGGCCCTGGCCTTGCTGTTCATAGGTCAGAACGAATTTACTCAGGGCCTAAACCCTTTGGTTGTTGGTTTGTTGATTATTGCGATCGGACTAAGCCTTGGCGGAACGACGGGCTTCGCCATTAACCCCGCCCGCGACCTGGGTCCACGCATTGCTCATGCCCTCTTGCCTATTTCAGGTAAAGGCGGATCTGATTGGAGATACGCCTGGATTCCTGTAGTGGGACCCGTGCTGGGTGGCTTGCTTGGAGTATATGTTTATGAACTTCTATTTTAATTCCAA
>JANYHW010000217.1 GCA_025358885.1 Cytophagales bacterium
CGACGTAGAGGAAGCCCTTGATCGGATCGGGGTGGACGGTGGTCTGCGCGTAGTGGTGCAACCCAACCGGGCATTGCACGCGGCGCTGATTTCTCGCCTGAAAATCATGCCGCGAATCATCATCTCGGCTGCATGGAAGTCGGCAATCACTCCTTCTTTGAGTGGCCGTATGGTCTTGATGTTGTCGTGTGTCTTCTCATGCATCTGCATGGCTTCACGCCCGATGGCGAGCACTTTGCCGGTAAGCTTATCCAACGCAATGATTGAAGGTTCATCGACAACTACCTTGTCCTTATGTATGATCAACGTGTTGGCGGTGCCCAGATCGATGGCAATGTCCTGAGTGAAAAAATCGAAAAGTCCCATTCGTTATAAAGTCCTCCTTGGAATACGGTTAAAAATCGCCACGAAATTACAGAAATAATCAGGTGATTTAATGGACGTTAGGTCCTTTCCCCATAACTTTTTTGCAGCAGATGAAGTTTGAACTTTTTATGCCTCAATCACTGACACCGCCAGGCAGTTGAGGTCAGTGTTTGAAGTGGCGGAAGCCGGTGAAAACCATGGTCATGTTGTGCTGATCACAGAAGTCAATAGAGCCTTGGTCCTTTATCGATCCTCCTGGCTGAATAACTGCCTGGATGCCCACTTGGCTGGCAATTTCTACGCAATCAGGAAACGGAAAGAATGCATCTGAAGCCATTACGCCGCCATGCAAGGAAAAACCAAACGCCTTCGCCTTATCGATTGCCTGCTTCAGCGCATCCACCCGGCTGGTTTGGCCTACACCACTGGCTAAAAGTTGATTTTCCGTGGCCAGCACAATGGTATTCGATTTGGTGTGCTTGCATATTTTACTCGCAAACAACAGCGCCTTGATCTCCGCAGGGGATGGGGCACGCTTGGTCACCACTTTCAGATCTTTTATTGCGTCTGTCTTCCAGTCGACGTCTTGTTCAATGTATCCGGTGAGGAGACTCTTTACCTGCTTCTGTGGGTTCACGGATTTCTTCTGCTTCAGAATAATCCTGTTCTTCTTCGATTTAAGAAGGGCAAGGGCATCGTCGGCAAAGGCAGGGGCAATAAGAATCTCAAAAAAAAGCGAATTCATGGCTTCTGCTGCCTTGGCGTCGACAGGCTCGTTGGTGGCCAGCACGCCCCCGAAGGCTGACTGGGTATCGGCCTGAAAGGCTTTTTGGTATGCCTCAAACACGGAGCCAGCGGTAGCCACACCGCAGGCATTTGTATGCTTGATGATGACAAAAGCCGTCTCGCCGTCAAATTCTTTCACCAAACTTATGGCCGCATCTATATCGACGAGGTTATTAAATGAAAGCTCTTTCCCATTGAGTTGATCGAACAAACCTTTCAAATCGCCATAAAAAACCCCTTTTTGATGGGGATTTTCGCCATAACGCAGCACTTCCCCATCTTGAATGCTCACCTTGAGCCGGGGCAAATCAAACTCCTTACGGAAGTGGTGAAAGATGGCGGTATCGTAGTGTGAAGTCACATCGAACGCCAGTGCCGCAAAGCGTTTCCGGTCCGACAGGTCTGTGGTGCAGATCTTTTGTGTCAGAAGATCCAGCACGTCACGATACTGGCTGCGGGACGACACGATCAACACATCATTGAAATTCTTGGCAGCTCCCCGAATCAAGGCAATTCCTCCGATGTCAATTTTCTCTACGATTTCATCCTCTGTTCCTCCGTTGGCCACCGTTTCTTCAAAAGGGTAGAGGTCAACGATCACCATGTCGATGGGGCCAATGTGATATTCTTTAGCCTGTTTTGCATCCGTCCCGTCGTCCCTCCTGTATAGAATTCCGCCAAACACAGCAGGGTGCAGGGTCTTCACCCGGCCTCCGAAAATGGAGGGGTAGCCCGTTAACTTTTCTACCGGGGTGACCGCATAGCCAAGTTTTTCAATGAACTCCTGGGTTCCTCCGGTGGAAATGAATTCGATATTATGTTTAGCCAACAAATGTATTATGGGTTCCAGTTGATCCTTATTAAATACAGAAACCAGGACCCTGGACAGCTTGCGGTTAGACATATAAAAAATTGAGCTGCAAAAGTAGCCAGGATTTTGTTATCCAAAAGATCAGAAAATCAAATAATGGATAACAGCCTATTTCACTTCAAAGTCATCAGCATCGCGGTAGGCGGGAAATCTTGTCCGATGGGCCTGCAAGGCATTTGCACTCAAGGTAACCGTCTGGGTTCTTTCGCCTTCACCCAGGTCCGAAATCATTTCTCCCTTTGGTCCGATTACTCTCGAATGACCACTGTAAATTATTTCCATTCCATCTTTACCGGTGCGATTCAGGCCCACGGCGTATGAGAGGTTTTCTATTGCCCGTGCAGCGAGCAAAGTATCCCATGCATTGATTCTGGTCTGAGGCCAATTGGCAACATAAATAAGGACATCGTAGGCCATGCTTTGGTTTACCGAATCCCAGGAATTCCGGCTCCATACCGGAAATCGAAGATCATAACAAACCAGCGGGCAAATATTCCAATCTTTCCAGGCATCAATAATTCTGTTTGATCCTGGCGTGTAAATCTTGTGCTCGTCTGCCATCCGGAATAAATGCCTCTTGTCATATGTCTTTACAGTTCCACCTGGCTCCACCCACATCAGGCGGTTGAAATATTGAGTGCCTTCTTTTGCTATAAAACTCCCCAACATAAGCGCTCCTGTTTGCGAGGCCATCTGTTTCATCCAGCGGGTGGTATGCAGATCCATCATTTCTGCAAGCCGCGGGGCATCCATGGAGAAACCCGTTGTAAACATTTCGGGCAGTAAGATTACATCTGTTGGCTGGCCGATCTTCCAGATTTTTTCTTCGAACATTGCGCGGTTTGCCCCGGCATCTTCCCAATGAAGGTTGGATTGAATCAGCGTGATGTTGAGGTCTTGCATAGGAATTAGAATTTTCTTAGGATCTCACCTGCACGCAGCAGGGTCGCTTCACTTTTGGCGAAACAGAAACGGAGTAAACTATTGTCGGTCTTGTCACGGTAAAATGCCGAAACGGGAATAGAAGCAAGCTTGTGCTCCTGTGTCATCCATGAAGCCATTTCTGTTTCCGTCTTCTGCGAAACATTTTTGTAAGAAAGCAACTGAAAATAACTTCCGTGACATGGCAAGGGTAGAAATGAGGAACCCTTTACCTGCTCAAGGAAAAAATCGCGTTTCTGCTGATAGAAGTCCCCAAGCTGCAGGTAGTTTTCCGGGTGAGCCATATATTCCGCCATGGCCAATTGAACAGGTGTATTGACACTAAACGTAATGAACTGGTGCGCTTTGCGGATTTCCCGGGTGAGCACATCAGGCGCTACCGTGTAACCGATCTTCCAGCCTGTGGCATGAAAAGTCTTGCCGAAAGAAAATACGGCCACACTTTGAGCGGCAAGCGCCGGAAAGCGGAGAACACTCTGGTGCTGAAGTCGATCGAAAATGATTCGTTCATAGACTTCATCACTCAACACAATAATTCCATATTTCAGTGCGATGTCTTCCAGTATTCTTAAATCTTTTTCAGTGAGCACAGCGCCGCTGGGATTGTGTGGCGTGTTGATCATGATCAATTTGGTGCGCGCATTGATCCGGGCTTTGACCTCATCCCAGTCAATGGGAAAATCAGGGGGCTTTAGGTTGATATGTATAGGAGTTCCTCCATTTAATCGAATCGCAGGAGCATAAGAGTCATAGGAAGGGTCAAATAAGATCACCTCGTCATTTGCCTGGACCAGGGCGGTGACAATTGAGAAGATTGCCTCGGTACCTCCGGCGGTAATGGTGATATCTGTTTCCGGATTGACCTTATGCGCATAAGTTTTTTCAATCACCGTTGAAATTATGGCGCGCAAAGCGGGCACGCCCGGCATAGGTGCGTACTGGTTGTGGCCAGCCTTCATGTTAGCGTTTATCAACTCGATGAGTGTTTCAGAAACCGGAAAATCAGGGAACCCTTGTGATAAATTGATGGCCCCGTGCTCTTGGGCCATGCGTGACATCACGGTAAAGATCGATGTACCAGTTTCGGGGAGACGGGAGGTAATATTCACGGTCTGTAATTTCGCTTCAAAGTTATTGAATCACCGCCAACAACCCACCCACTATTCCCTTTTGGCGATTAACTTGCACCTATGTTCATTGAGCCACACCTGGGGAAAAAAGAGCCTGATGGCCGTGCCGGCTGGATTGAGGTGGTGTGTGGATGCATGTTTTCAGGGAAAACAGAGGAACTGATCAGAAGACTAAACCGTGCGCTGATTGCCAGGCAACGCGTGGAAATCTTCAAGCCAGCCATAGATACGCGTTACCACGTCGAGAAGATTGTATCCCACTCCGAAAGAGAAATTCGGAGCACGCCTGTGCAATTCGCCAACGATATATTGCTCCTGGCGGGGGATTGTGATGTGGTGGGCATCGATGAGGCCCAGTTTTTTGATGCGAGTATCGTGGAGGTCTGCAATCACCTGGCCAATTCCGGGAAGCGGGTTATTGTGGCAGGATTGGATATGGATTACGAAGGGAAACCGTTTGGTCCAATGCCAAACCTTCTCGCTGTCGCGGAATTTGTTACCAAGGTGCACGCCATCTTTACACAAACGGGAGAGTTGGCCTCCTTCTCTTATCGCCTGAATGATCAGAAAGCACAAGTGATGCTCGGGGAAAAAGATACCTATGAAGCCCGTAGCAGGAGAGCCTTTCTAGAGGGAATGAAAGGGAGAAAGAAGTAGGTGCTGAGTTAGGTACCATTGTCCTGGTTGTTTCTGGTTTGAATGAAGACACTCCACTATTATGACGATCCACAAATGCCTGGTGCCGATGCTTAATCATAATAAGTAAACCCATGCTTTATAAGACCCGTGGCATAGTCTTTCGCTTTACCAAATATGGTGAGTCCTCAATCATCGTCACGATTTTCACGGAGTTGTTCGGACTACAGACATACATTGTGAATGGCGTGAGAAGCAAGGGATCAAAAAATCAGATTGCCTTTTACCAACCCCTGACCTTGCTCGACCTTGTGGTGTACCACCGTGAGAACGCAGGCATCCTTCGCATCAAGGAAATCAAGTGTCTTTATGCCTATCAAACGATTCACACGGATATTCGGAAATCCGCCATTGCAATGTTTCTGAATGAAGTAGTCAACAAAGCAATCAAAGACCAAAGCCATGCTGAGGAAATTGGAGAATTCCTGATCGACTCATTTGTTGCATTGGATGAAATGACTTCCCCAGAGAATTTTCATCTGATATTCTTATTGAAACTCAGCCGCTACCTGGGTTTTGGTCCACAGACGAACGATGAAGTGCTCGACGGCTGGCCGCTGGACCGTGAGGAAGCTGACACCTTGAAGTCATTACTAAAAGCAGATTATGGTACCCAGGTGCCCATGAACTTTGCAACAAGAAGAATACTTCTGGATGCATTGCTTCATTTCTATGCCATGCACAGTGAGAATTTTGGCGAAATCAAATCTATCCAGGTACTAAAGGAGATGTTTAATTAATTTTGGGACGTCTGGTGGCATTTAGCTTTTCCCAGTGCGCAGTGAACTTTGACTTTCAACGACCTTTGTCATCTAAGACAGATCACAGATTAACCCTACCTACTACGATTCATCTCTAACCCTCCTCACCTTTGAACCTCTTCACAACGCCATCGCGCATCATCATCACCTGCAAGAAACGCCTCGCGCCCTATGTGAAGCAGGAAGTAGAGTCATTGGGATTCACGCCGGAGCGGACCTTTCAGACTGGTGTGGAACTAAGGGGAACGATGAAGGATTGCATTCGACTCAATTTATACTTGCGCTGTGCCAGCCAGGTATTGTATTCGTTAAAAGAATTTCCCGCGGAAAACCCTGATGGTGTGTATGACACCCTCATCTGTTATCCATGGGAAGAAATTATTCCTGACGAGGGTTATCTCTCCGTGACCAGCAACGTAGAGCACTTTACTGTGAACAACAACCTGTTCGTCAATGTGCGGGTGAAAGATGCCATATGTGACCGAATCCGACGAGAGACATCCAGACGCCCCAATTCGGGACCTGAACTGGAGAACACCGTGGTTAATTTATTTTGGAAGGAAGAAACTGCGGAGGTATTCATCGATACTTCGGGTCACACGCTGGCCAAGCACGGTTACCGGAAAATTCCCGGTAAGGCTCCCATGCTTGAAGCGCTGACTACGGCGACACTGATGGCATCAAAGTGGGATCAAAAGATGCCGTTTGTCAACCCCATGTGTGGATCATCGACGGTTGCCATTGAAGCCGTGTTGTTGGCCACGAATCGCTACCCCGGACTATACAGGTCAAACTACGGTTTTATGCACCTCAAGGGTTATGATCCCGAAATGTATGAGGCAGAGTACAAGAAACTGGAAGAACAAATCAGGGAAGTTCCGGAGCTCAAAGTGATTGCTACCGACATCAGTGAAGATGCAATCTATGTTTCGAAAGTGAATGCTGGCGTGGCTGGAATCGAGAACCTCATTCAATTTGCTGTCTGTGATTTTGAGGCAACGGAAATTCCTGAAGTGCCGGGAGTAATCTATTTCAATCCCGAATATGGCGAACGGCTTGGTGAAATATCCGAACTTGAAGTCACCTATGCACGCATCGGGGATTTCATGAAGAAGAAATGCAAAGGCTATACAGGGTACATATTTACGGGGAACCTAGACCTTGCCAAGAAGATCGGTCTGAAGGCCAGCCGACGAATTGAATTTTACACCAGCAAGATTGATTGCCGGTTGCTGGAGTACGAATTGTATGCAGGGACACGGCGTGAGGACCGTGAACCAAAGTCAGCGGAGTCCTGACGCAGTAAATCTCCTAGTTCTTATCCCATGGCATCATATCCCTGAGTTGGGTATATTTGACAACGTCCACTTCAGGCTTTGCCAATACCCGACCTAAGGAACACGAATGAAGATCAGCAAGAAATCAGAAAAAGAAATTCTCGAAGTATACAACGCTTACTGGGATGGCTACCTGAAAGGAAATGTAAAGTCCATGGCGTCATTGCTGGACGATGACTACACACAGATCGGCAGTGCGGAAGGGGAAGTGTTCTTTAATAAGAAAGCCGCTGTAAAGTTCTTACGTGATACCATCGACCAGGTGGCTGGAAAGGTGGACATGCGCAACAGGGTAATCAAACTGGAACCGAACACCGCAAACATTCTTGTCACCGAACTAACAGACCTGTATGTGCTGATCGAGGGCGAATGGGCGTTTCATTCCAGATTCAGGGCCTCCACCATGATGCAGAACAAAAGGAGTGGCTGGAAAATTATCCATCAACATTCTTCATTTCCGGACATCCGCGCACAGGAGGGCGAAAACATTTCCATCGAAAAAATCTCCCTGGAGAACCTCCAGTTGCGCGATGCGGTGAAGCGGCGAACGGTGGAGCTGGAGCAAAAGCGGCAGGAGCTTGAAGTGGAAGCCTCGCTGGAGAGGGTCCGAGCCCAGGCCATGGGTATGCGAAAATCGGAGGAGTTGGCCACTGTGAGTGAGATCATCTTTAAGGAACTAAAATCATTGGGCTTTGCCGCGCTCAGGAATACAGAGATAATTATCAATAAGGACTCAAAGAATTCAATCACCAGTTATTACTATTCAGATTATGGAGTAACAGGGACCATTGAAGTGGATTACACCACACATCCCACCGTGAAGAACTGGATGGAAGACCTAAAAAAGACCCGTGACAGTTTTGTGGCTGTTCGCATTGCTGAAAAGGAGATGAAAGCATGGCGCAAGTACCGGGAGTCGCTGGGCTATTTGCCTGATCCTAAATTGAATAAAGTAAAAACAGTAGAGTATTATTCTTATTCGATTGGATTGGGGGCATTGAGTGTATCTTCTTTTAAGCCCATCTCAGATGAACAAATAAAAACTCTTGGGCGCTTCAAAAATGTTTTTGGTCTTGCTTATCGCCGATATGCTGATGTGGTGCAGGCCGAGGCTCAGGCAAGGGAAGCGCGGATTGAAGCCGCGTTGGAGAGGGTTCGTGCAAGAACCATGGCAATGCAGCGTAGCGATGAACTGGGAAATGTAGCAGAGATACTATTCAAACAAGTTCAGGAATTGGGAATTCATGCCTGGTCAACCGGGTTTAATATCTGGCAGGAAGGAAACGACGCTTATATCGACTGGGTGACAAATCCCAGCGGGGGCTTCATGGAACCATATACGGTAGATCTTACCACACATCGTGTTTTCCGTGAGATAAGTGATGCCAAAAAAAGGGGAGAGGATTTTCATGTGTTCGATACTTCCGGAGAATCTCTTCAGGAAACTTATGCGTTGTTGAAGAGTTTTGCCCCAAAACAATTTGGGGGAATTCTGGCTTCCGGCATTTCATTTCCTACCCGACAGATCAACCACTATGTATATGGTGCTGAGGTAGGCTTAATGTTTATCACCCCTGAGGCGTGCCCGGAAGCTCACGATATTTTCAAGCGATTTGGAAAAGTATTTGAACAAACCTACACCCGTTTCAATGATCTAAAGCAAGCGGAAGCCCAGGCGCATGAAGCGCGCATAGAGATAGCACTCGAGCGGGTGAGGAGCAGGACGCTGGCCATGCACAATAGCGATGAGCTGGCTGAAACGGCCGCTATTCTTATCAGGCAACTCAATGTTCTTGGCATAGAACCCATCAGCCTCTACATCGGCATCATACAGGATGAAAGCGGAAGCATAGAAGTGTGGTCGACTGATGCGAACGGCAATGAAATAGAGAAACGGTATAAGTCAAACATTCAGGAGAACAGCTCCATCCGCAGGATTTACGAAGCCTGGAGCAATAAGGAAAAAGTTTTCATTCTGGACCTGAAGGGGCAGGAGCTGGAGGACTGGTTGAACTATTGGCGTAGGCTTCAATTTGACTTTGAACCCGGACCCGTGCTTGATCGCAGGGTTCAAAGCCTTGCATTCTTCTCCAATGGATTTATTGCGGTCACTTCACCCCATGAACTGCCGGAGGCAACAATCCAGTTACTGGAGAGGTTTGCCCTTGTTTTCAATCTAACTTTTACCAGATTCCTCGATCTGCAAAAAGCAGAAGCGCAGGCCCGCGAAGCCCTGATCGAATCATCGCTGGAGCGCGTGCGTAGCAAGACCATGGCCATGCACAACAGCCAGGATGTGGGAAACACCGTGGCCACCATGTTTGAAGAACTGGTGAAACTTGGAGTTGAAACCAACCGCTGCGGAATATTGATTTTCAGCGAAACCACGAATACGGAAGTGTGGACTGCCAAGTCCAGTGGCGAAGGCACAGCAACCCTGATCGTCGGGCGCCTGGATGTAAACATCCATCGGATGCTGCTGGGCGTTCGCAATGCATGGAAGGACAAAGAAACTTTCTTCACCTACACCCTTGCGGGTGATGATATCCGTAAGTATTACGAAGCCATCAACAACCACCCGGACTATCCTACCCAATTTGATCTTTCTTCGCTTCCTGTTCAGGAAATTCACAGTGATTTCTTTTTCACGGAAGGTGCCATTTTTGCGTTCTCGGCAGAGCCTATGCGATTGGAGTCAGCCACCATATTCAAGAGGTTTGCCGGCGTATTTGGTCAGACCTACCGACGCTTTCTCGATTTACAAAAAGCCGAAGCGCAGGCAAGAGAAGCCACCATAGAAGCGTCTCTGGAGAAAGTCCGGGGAAGGGCCATGGCCATGCACAACACCAGTGACCTGACCTCAACGGCCGGCGTGGTCTTTACCGAGTTGCGCAAGCTTGGGATCAACCCCATTCGTTCCGGTGTAGGGCTGTTGGACAAAGTCACCGGCATGGCCAAGTTGTATGCCGCCATGGCCACCGCGGAAGATATGAACCTTTCCCTGGCAGGTACCGTGGATATGAATTCTCATCCATTCCTGATTCAACAGATGGAAGCGTGGGCGAAGAATGAAAATCTATCAGCTGTGTTGAGTGGTCCGGACCTGAAATCATATTACGAAGCAGTGTACGGACAGATATCAGTCCCTGTTCCGTCCGCCAGGGATTTCCAACAAGAGGAATACAGTTATTACTTTCCGTTCTCCGCCGGTTTGTTTTTTGTTTGGACGGAGAAACCGTATTCCGAGAATGAGAAAGCCATTCTCATCCGGTTCAAATCTATTGTAGACCTTACGTTCAGAAGATACCTGGATCTTCAGAGAGCAGAAGCACAGGCGCGCCAGGCACAGATTGAAGCCGCTATGGAAAAAGTGAGATCGCGGTCATCGGCCATGCAGAGACCAGAGGAGTTGGTAGAGGTAGCAGAAGTGCTGAGAAAAGAAATGGGTATGCTGGGCGTGGAGGAACTGGAAACGAGTTCAATCTACATACCGGATGAAGCAACAGGAACAACGGAGTGCTGGTATGCCATCAAGGATATCCGTGATGACCATAAAAAACTTCTCAGCGACCACATGACCATCCGTCTGAACGAAACCTGGGTGGGGAGCCAGATGATGGATTTTTATACATCCCAACGCGATCAAACTTCTATTATCATGCAGGGTGAAAACCGGAAGGAATGGATCAACTACTGCGCCCAGCATTCCGTCGTTCTCCAACAGGGATACTATGGAGACGTGATCCCGGAGAGAACTTATCATTTGCTAAAGTTTTCCAATGGCTATATGGGCGCAGCATCTCCTGGAAAAATATCAGCAGAAAGCTGGGACTTGTTGAAGCGTGCCACTGCAGTGTTTTCATTTGCCTACACCCGTTTCCTCGATCTTCAAAAAGCAGAAACCCAGGCCAGGGAGGCAAGAATAGAATTGGCATTGGAGAGGGTTCGTGCCCGGACGATGGCCATGCACAAAAGTGAGGAACTCTCCGACGTCATTACCGTCATATCAGAACAATTGAGTCAGCTGAAGTTCAAATTTGACAATGTGAGCTTTGGCATCAACAGTGCGTCTGATGACTTTGACTACTGGCTGTCGGTACCCGGCAGACCCAGGCCCTATCTTTTTAATGTTCCCTATGTGAGTGGCCCTATGATGGATTCTGCCTTGGAGGCCAGGTCAAAGAATCTCACATTTTATCAGAGTGTTCTTACACCGGAGGAAAGCAATCAGTGGCACGCCCATGTGCTTAAGCACAATCCGGATCTTTTGCCTGCAGAAGACAGAGACTATTTCTTGAATAAAGGCTTCGCGAGGTCAATATCGATCACTCCCAACATTATGTTGGCTATTGGTAACTATGCGTCTAAACCTTACACAGAAGAAGAAAACAAGATCATCAAACGCTTCGCTGCGGTATTCGATCAATCCTATACGCGATTCCTGGATCTCCAAAAAGCCGAAGCCCAGGCAAGAGAAGCAACGATTGAAGCTGCTTTGGAAAGGATGAGGGCTCAGGCTATGATCATGCGCAAACCGGAAGAACTTATCGGCATTTGCGAAGTCCATTTTCAGGAACTGGTTAAGCTCGGGTTTCAGGAAATGCGCAACACACAAGTGATCATAAACAACGATGAAAAGCAGTCTTTTCTGAATTATGACTATTCAGACTATGGAGTGACCGGCATTACAGAAGTCAAGTATGAGGAAAGATTTGATAACTGGATACCTTCCTCGGCGTACGACCCTTCCATGGCCTCCAAAGTAGGAGATTCCTTTAAGGTTACAGAATATGTTGGAAAAACATTAGAGGATTTCAGGGCAACGCGCCTGAAGGCAGGTTATTTGCCGGACCCCAAACTCGATAAGGCGAATTCGGTATTCTATTACTATTATTCCATTGGCCCGGGATCAATTGGTGTTTCTACCTTCCGGGCCCTTTCAAATGAGCAACTCGACCTTTTGAATCGTTTTCGGAACGTGTTCGCGCTTGCCTATCGACGGTATGCTGACATTGCCCGTGCCGAAGCTCAGGCCCATGAAGCACTCATCGAAGCTTCCCTTGAGCGCGTCCGCGCCAGCGCCATGGCTATGCATTCCAGCGAAGATGTGGTCAATGCAACAGGAGTACTATTTAAAGAGTTGCACAAACTGGGTATTGAAACCATGCGCTGTGGTATCCTCATCATAGACGAGGACCGAACCATGGAGGTCTGGTCGGTCACCAACATGGACGATGGGAAGACGGTCAGGGGCTCTGGCAGGTTTAATATGGATGATCATCCTTTGTGGATAGGTCTGTTCAGCAACTGGAAGCAAAAAGAAGAGTTTTATTATTACCACCTGGCAGGTGAAGACAAGCATGCTTATTACAAGGTGCTGGAAAATACGCCCAAATATTTTTCGGCACCCGTTCGTGAATTACCTGACCAAAACTTTCAGGGTTATAATTTCCAGGAAGGCACCATTTGGACATTCTCTTTGCATCCGCACTCTGTAGAAGATCAGCAAATATTGAAAAGATTTACCGCCGTCTTTTCGCTTACCTTCCGCAGGTACCAAGACCTTAAAAAAGCAGAAGCGCAATCCCGTGAAGCAAAAATTGAAACTTCCCTTGAGCGGGTGCGTGCGAGCGCGATGGCCATGCATACCAGTGAAGAAGTAGTTGCCGCCACTTCGGTGTTGTTTGTTGAACTGCACAGACTGGGAATTGAAACGGTGCGCTGCGGAATACTCATTATCAGTGAAGCCCGTACTATGGAAGTATGGACAGCCGCCGCCGATAAAGAAGGTCACCCCATGAAGATCATCGGCGTCCTGGACATGACAATACATCCGTTGCTCATGGGACTCTACACATCCTGGAAACAAAACCTGGATTTTTACGAGTATCGTCTCACGGGCTTGGACAAACGACTCTATTACGAGACCCTTGCTGCTCTTCCGACGTATTCAGCATTTTCGCAGTACATCAATGCCCCTGACCACACCTTGAATTTCTTCATGTTTGCGGAAGGCGGGGTGTACACATTTTCTGAAAATCCATTTTCCGAGGAGACCAAAGCCGTGCTCAAGAAATTTACAGCTGTTTTTTCACTCACCTTCCGCAGATACGAGGATCTTAAACGCGCTGAAGGACTAGCGAGAGAAGCTACCATCGAGGCAGCCCTCGAAAAAGTGCGTGGTAAAGCGATGGCCATGCATACGAGTAATGACTTGATCGCTACTGCAAGCATTGTGTTCACCGAGCTAAGAAGATTGGGGATAAACTCCTTCCGAAGCGGTGTGGGTATTCTCACGAAGGAAAGTCGTCATTCCAAATTATACTCTGCTGGCGATAGCCTTTCCCTAGTGGGTGGCGTTTTGCTGACGGATCATCCGGTACTATCAGAAATCTATGATAGCTGGATAAGCGGTAAGGATTACTTTCCAATATTGAAGGGTGATCTTTTGCGAACGTACTATGAAAAACTGCGATCTGATTTCACACTTCCTCCAGAACACGCCAAAGACTTTGAACAACATGGTTACTTTCTTCCATTTTCTGAGGGAACGTTTTATGGCTGGTCGGAGAGACCTTATACAGAGTATGAAATAAAAGTCCTACACCGCTTTAAAACCATCATTGACCTTACCTTCAGAAGGTACATAGAATTGCAAACATCGGAAGCCAATGCCCTGGATGCTGTAAGGCGCGCTTCTCTTGACCGCGTCAGGGCCGAAACGGCATCGATGCGCACAACGACTGATCTTGAACGCATCACGCCATTAATTTGGAATGAGTTGACCACTCTCGGTGTGCCGTTTGTTCGCTGCGGAGTTTTTATCATGGATGAAAGGGAGGAACAGATTCATACGTTCTTATCCACACCAGATGGGAAAGCCATTGCTTCTTTCAATACACCGTTCTCCAGCCCCACCGGACTCACTGAAGCATTGCCCCATTGGCGGAAGAAAGAAATGTATAGAACCCACTGGGATGAAGCCGCATTTGCAGCGCAAGCCAAAGCCCTGATGGACCAGGGAGCGATCTCTTCGCCGGATAAATACCTGACCGAGAACCGTCCCACCAGTCTCGATCTGCATTTCCTCCCGTTTTTGCAGGGCATGTTGTATGTCGGCAATACATCACCTTTGAGTGACGAGCAACTGGGGCTGGTACAAAATCTCGCGGACGCATTCTCCACGGCGTATGCCCGTTATGAAGATTTTAATAAACTCGAATCGGCCAAAGGTCAGATAGAAAAGACTTTGACCGACCTGAAGCAGACCCAGGCGCAGTTGGTGCAATCCGAAAAAATGGCATCGCTGGGAGAACTCACTGCCGGCATCGCCCATGAGATTCAAAACCCATTGAACTTCGTCAACAATTTCTCCGAAGTGAACAAAGAACTGCTGGAGGAAATGAAGGCTGAAATCGAGAAAGGGAATTTCAATGAGGTCAAAGTGCTGGCCAAAGACATTATTGAAAACGAAGAAAAGATAAATCACCACGGCAGGCGGGCCGATGGCATCGTAAAAGGCATGCTCCAGCACAGCCGTAGCAGCAGCGGGCAGAAAGAACCCACCGACATCAATGCCCTTGCCGATGAATATTTACGACTGGCTTACCATGGCCTTCGCGCGAAAGACAAATCATTCAATGCGAAGTTTGAAACGAAATTTGACGAGAGTATCGGGAAAGTGCCCGTGATACCACAGGACATTGGAAGAGTAGTTTTGAATTTAATAACCAATGCCTTCTATGCTGTCACCGAGAAAAAGAAAACAGGCATTGCTACTTATGAACCCACGGTAGCGGTCAGCACACGAAAGGAGGGCAACCATGTCTTGATTTCTGTCAGAGATAATGGCAATGGCATCCCTCAAAAAGTCCTCGACAAAATCTTTCAGCCCTTCTTCACCACCAAACCTACCGGACAGGGTACGGGATTGGGCTTGTCATTGAGTTATGATATTGTAAGGGCGCATGGTGGGGAGTTGAAGGTGGAGACCCTGCCTGCCGGACAGGCGGGGAAGGACGGAGAGGGGGCCGAGTTCACAGTTGTATTGCCCGTATAGCATTGGGATAGGGGTGAAATTATATGGTCCGTGCCTATGGCACTCTGAATTGAGGTTGACTTGCTTTCAATGGGTTAAAACCCGTTGTTACAATATGTTCCGAGCCTCCGGCTCTCGAAAGTTGGGTCAACTCGTATCGAAGGTGAAGAGGCAGGGCCTCGACCCATATTGTAACAATGGACTTTAGTCCGTCGAAAAATGAAGTGGAATACAGAAATGAGAACCGTCGGTTCGGCATATATAGATTTGGGAACAGAATTAAAGTGACAAACAGATATCAGTTATTTACTCAACAAACCCACCAGACTGGCAGGGACGGAGAAGGAAGTGGGTTTGTAGTAAAATTACCTTCAACTTAAGTAAGCATGAAACTGTTGATAAAGATAGCACTCCTGATAATGCTGCCTATAGTATTGGACGCACAAACAAATCCCACCTTTAGAGT
Source organism: Cytophagales bacterium (assembly GCA_025358885.1). Lineage (GTDB taxonomy): Bacteria > Bacteroidota > Bacteroidia > Cytophagales > Cyclobacteriaceae > ELB16-189. The sequence continues at coordinate 15,394 of JANYHW010000217.1, forward strand.
GCCGACAAAAAAAGTGTCGATAGTATAAGATCAGAACTGCAGCGGATTAACGATGATACTTTGCGCATCGCTATTTGGATGGCCATTGCCAATTATAATTTTCATTTAAAAGTTGACAGTGCAATCTATTATGAAGAGCAGGCATTGGCGTTAGCAAGAAAGCTAAAGTTAAAATTATGGGAGGCATATGCATTGGATTTGCTTGGCGCCAGTCTGACCAATTCTGGAGCATACCCGAAGGCATTACAAATATTTTTGACCGCTCAGGAAATTGTTGAAGATGAAGAAAGCGAAAAGAGTATTTGGAATATTGCCGCTTTGGCAAATGATAAAAAACCCGCAACAGCACGTTTAAATATACTGGCATCCATTCACTCCGATAAAATCCGCTTATACAAAGTCACGGGTAATCGGGAAGAAGCGTCAGAGAGTATTCTTGAATGCAAAAGGATTGCTGAGCGCAACGCAGATTCAACAGTTCTTTCCCTGGTTTATTATGAAATTGGTGATGGACATTTCGCACAAGGCCATTTCGATTCAGCACGTTATTATTTTCAAAATGCACTCCTCTGCGTGAACTCTTCAGGATTCAAATTTATTCATGGTACCATATTGAATGCTCTTGGAAGACTCTATCTCAAGAAAGGAGATTTTATCCTGGCGAAGAAATACATCCTCGAAGCATTGGAAGAAAACCAGGTCCAAAACTCTGAAACATTTATTGGGAGTAGTTACCTGTTGCTTTCCGATTATTTCAAAGCGCTTGACAAGATTGATTCTGCTCTGCTCTCTGCCAGAAAAGCACTTCGGACATACCAATCAGTTTCAATACCCGGCGGTACGCTAAGGGCTTATCAATCCCTCGCTTCCTTATATAAGTTGAAAAATCATTCTGATAGTGCATTCCACTATCTGCAACTGGCTTTTAACTTAAACGATAGTTTAAACAATTCCGAAAAAGTACGACAGTTTCAAAATATCGGCTTTAATGAACAATTAAGATTTGGGCAATTGGAGAAAGATAAGACTGAATTGCAAAACAACATCCGCATGTATGCCGTGCTTGGAGGACTTGGAATTCTCTCAATCATCGCAATTATTTTTTATCGCAACAACCGTCAAAAGCAAGAAGCGAATAAAGTTTTAGAAACGACACTGACCAATTTAAATCCACTCAATCCCAACTTATCCAATCTGAAAAAATGGCCTCCCTCGGTGAGCTCACTGCAGGCATTGCCCATGAAATTCAAAACCCATTAAATTTTGTCAACAATTTTTCCGAAGTCAATTCGGAATTAATTGAAGAGTTAAAGCAAGAGATTGACAAGGGAAAACTGGAAGATGCAAAAAAGCTTGCCGCCAGCATCGATGAGAATGAGCAAAAGATTGTCTTCCATAGCAAACGCGCTGATGCCATCGTCAAGGGCATGCTTCAGCACAGCCGCAACAGCAGTGGCGTCAAAGAACCGACCGATATCAATGCCCTCGCAGATGAATACCTGCGGCTTGCCTACCATGGGTTACGCGCAAAGGACAAGTCGTTCAATGCGACAATGAAAACTGACTTTGATCAAAGCATCGAAAGGATCAATGTGGTTCCCCAGGACATGGGGAGGGTTATTCTCAACTTAATTACAAATGCATTTTATGCGGTTGTGGAAAGGAAGTCCATGACAAGGATCTCTGATATCAATGCCTACGAGCCAACCGTAACCGTCAGTACAAAGAAATCAGGAACCAGAATAGAAATAATGGTGAAGGACAACGGCAATGGTATTCCGCAAAAAGTGCTGGATAAAATTTTTCAACCTTTTTTTACGACCAAACCTTCCGGACAGGGAACAGGGCTGGGGTTGTCGTTAAGTTATGATATTGTGAAAGCGCATGGAGGGGAGTTGAAGGTGGAGACCTGGGAGGGCGAGGGGGCGGAGTTCACAATTGAGTTGCCAGCATAATACTTTATTGGAGGAAATCATATGTGCCGTGCCTACGGCACTCATTACCATGCTCATGCAATCAGACCACGGATTGAAATCCCCGCCTGAAGGACTTAGGCGGGCAGGCGTGGCTTCAAAATAGGTCGAGCCTACAGCTCTTTCTTGATTTGCCAATCACCCTGACTTGTGAATCGACCTATTGATCGAACATGGCCATGAATATCATCATGTTTTCCTATGGGACGCAAGGTGCAAAGAGGCGTAGCCTCGACCCATATTGTAGCAACGGACTTTAGTTGCAAGCAAGCCGGTTCGTAAGAAATGAGAACCGTAGGTTCGGCGCATATAATCCAAACTATACTCCTATGGCAAACACCTACCATCAAGTCTATCTCCAGATAGTCTTCGCCGTCAAATACCGCGCTGCCGTAATTGACAAAGCCTGGAAAAGCCAACTCTTTGGCACCATCGGCAACCTGATAAATGAAAACAATTGCAAAACCGTTATTGTCAACGGCGTGGAGGATCATGTTCACTGTTTTCTTGGACTAAAGCCTGTCGTTTCGATTTCTGAATTGATGAAGGCGGTTAAAGCGAAATCATCCAAGTATATCAATGACAATTCCTTAACACGAGACCGATTTGAATGGCAGGAGGGTTATGGCGTATTTTCTTATAGCCGTGGCCAGGTGGATGAGGTTTACAAGTACATTCAAAATCAGGAGGAGCACCATAAAGAGCAAACTTTCAGGGTGGAGTATCTTGATTTACTGAAAGAGTTCAACGTGGAGTATGATGAGCAGTATATTTTTCAGGATCTTGTATAGATATGGGCCGTGCCGATGGCACTCTGTTTAATCTTGTGCTTGGATTCAACGGGTTAAAACCCGTTGTTACAAAATGGGCCGAGCCTACGGCTCTTGTAATCTAATCCAAACCAAACAAAAGGCTATACTTTGATACGTTCCTTATTCATTTAAGATTGGGGACGAGAGGCGTAGCCTCGGTCCATATTATAGTAACGGACTTCAGTCCGTTGGATTGAAGCATAAGTATGGAAAAGAGAGCCGTTGGCTCGGCTAATATAACTAAGGAATATATCAAAACCCGATGTCTAACCAATCAACCGGGGAGTTTTTTTATTACCTTACCTGACAATCCCTGTCTCCGACAGCCCATAATTCGGTAATCACATAATGGCCGTAGTGCTGGGATAGGTAATTGATCCCTATGAAGAAACTACTGTTTCTTTTTTTTCTTGTCCTCCTATTCCTCCAAGCCCAAAGCCAGACGGTGACACCGCAGTCCGAACTGGATTACATTATTGAAGAATTTACCCTCCCAGGCGGCCGGTCTGGCAATAATGTCAATTGTATTGTGGAGGGACCTCACGGGTTCATGTGGTTTGGATCCCATGGCGGCCTTCACCGATATGACGGCAATGAGTTTGTTACGTACAGAGGTATTTTAGGAGATACTATTGGTGAGACTACCTCTTTGACGTATTTAATAACAAATGCGTTTCATGCGGTGATGGAAAAGAGATTTACGGCAAGAGATTTGGCGAGAGTTGCTTACGAACCAACCGTGATGGTCAGCACGAAAAAAGTGGGAGACAAAATCGAGATAAGAGTCAGGGACAATGGCAATGGTATTCCGCAAAAAGTGCTGGATAAAATTTTTCAACCTTTTTTTACGACCAAAGCGTCGGGACAGGGAACGGGACTGGGACTGTCATTGAGTTATGACATTATGAAGGCACATGGTGGGGAGTTGACAGTGGAGACAAAAGAAGGGGAGGGCAGTGAGTTTATTGTTAAATTGCCAATTACTTAAATTGGTTGATTCAACCAGTCGAGATTTCTTTCCCGGAAGTGGAATATGAAAAGACGCTTACTCTTGTTGTTTCTGATCCTACCGCCGTCCTTCCTGTTGGCCCAAAGAGATCCGACCTGGGGGTACGTTTCTCGCAAGCGAGCCGATAGCCTGCGTGCGATCGTAGAAAAACTGCCGAACGACACTCTAAAAATGAGCGCTTACCGGTCTCTTGGATTTTACTACCAAGAGTCCAAATTCGACAGCTCACTTTATTTCCATGAGAAGCAGCTGGAACTTGCGAAAAAGCTGAACATCAAACTCTGGCAGTCGGACGCACATGCTCAAATCGGGCAGAACCTCTACTATGTTGGAGATGTCACGAGATCTTACGAGTCCCTGCAGGAAGCCATCCGGCTTGCTGAAGATGAAAAAAATGAATCCAGCAACTGGCACGTATGGATATTTTCAAACGCTGAGACACTCCACGACTCACGGATAGCCATTCTAGCAATGAACTACATTATGTTGGGGAACCTCTACAATATTCTCGGTGAAAGTGGAAAAGCCACATCTATGTCGGAGGTAGCGCTTAAGCTTGGAACGACCATCCACAGCGCGAAAATCATATCGCTGGCGCTTACAAACATGAGTCAATTCTTTTCTCCTGATTCGGCACTGGTAGCATTGCGCAAGTCTCTGGAAGTCGCCAATAGCGGAGGTTACAGGAGGTTCATGGGTGGAATCCTGACAAATATGGGAACCATCTATTATGCGAACGGCAATATCGATTCTGCCAAACATTGCGCTTACCAGGCAGTAAGGGTAACCCAATCGCAGAACAATCTGTTGGAACTGATCTATGCATATGACTTGCTATCATTCCTCTATGCTATAGAAAATAAAATGGACTCAAGCCTTCATTATGCGAGCAAGGAATTGGAAACCGCCCAACACAGTGGTTCATCAGGAGATCTTCTCAGTGCCTACGGCAAAATGTCGCATGCCTATAAATCGAAAAACAGACTCGACAGCGCCTTTAAGTATGAGCAGCTATCAAACTTCCTTAACGACAGCCTGAAGAATTATAGAATCAGAAAAATGTCCGAATACCAGAGCATCGCTTTCAATGAGCAACTTCGATTGAAGGACCTTGAAAAAGAGAGGAAAGATTTTGAAAATAAGATTCGTACCAATACACTGCTGGGTAGTTTGTTTACACTATTTGTCATTGCCGGATTATTGTACAGAAGCAGCCGGCAGAAGCAAAAGGCAAAACAAAAAATTGAACAGTCCTATGACCAGCTTAAATCCACGCAAGCCCAACTGATCCAATCTGAAAAAATGGCGTCCCTGGGTGAGCTTACCGCCGGCATAGCCCACGAAATTCAAAACCCTTTAAATTTTGTCAATAACTTTTCGGAAGTCAATTCAGAACTGATTGATGAACTTAAACAAGAGATCGACAAAGGAAACCTGGAAGACGCAAAGAAACTTGCCGGAAGTATCGATGAAAATGAACAGAAGATTGTCTTCCATGGCAAACGCGCTGATGCCATTGTCAAGAGCATGTTGCAGCACAGCCGTAGCAGCAGCGGTGTAAAAGAACCCACCGATATTAATGCCCTCGCGGATGAATACCTCCGACTCGCCTACCATGGATTGCGCGCGAAGGATAAGTCGTTCAACGCCACGATGAAAACAGACTTTGATCAAAGTATTCTGAAGATCAATGTGGTTCCGCAGGATATCGGGAGGGTTATTCTCAATTTAATAACAAATGCGTTTCATGCGGTGACGGAAAGGAGATCCGTACCGAAGATCTCCACTGACAATAACTATGAGCCAACCGTGACCGTCAACACAAAAAAGTCAGGAACCAAAATAGAAATAATGGTGAAGGACAATGGCAATGGTATTCCACAAAAAGTGCTGGATAAAATCTTTCAACCCTTTTTTACCACCAAGCCATCGGGACAGGGGACAGGGTTGGGTTTGTCGCTGAGTTATGACATTGTGAAAGCACATGGAGGTGAGTTGAAGGTGAAGACGAAGGAAGGGGAGGGAAGTGAGTTTATTATTGTATTGCCTGCATAGAAATGTGGCAAAGCGACCAAGATATGTACCGTGCCTACAGCACTCTCTGCTAGGAAGTCCTTCACCCATGGACTAAAGTCCGTGGTTACAAAATGAGCCGAGCCTACGGCTCTGGGAGGTTATGTTACAGCGTAGGCTAATAGAGGCATAGCCTCGGCCCATGTTGTAGCAACTTCAGTCCGTTGAAAGCGGCGATATATGAGCCATGAGAGCCGTAGGCTCGGCACATATAATTTAAGAACGAGATTTTACCAAGTTATTATTATCTTACACACCCCATAAATATCAAGCCTACACCCATGAAGATACTGGTAGTCGATGATGAAAAGGATATGCAAATGCTCTTCGAGCAGCGGTTCAGGAAGGAAATCCGGGAGAAACTGGTAGAGTTTGTCTTCGCCTTCTCCGGTGAAGAGGCTATTACCTACCTGAACGGCAACCACCAGGCCGTGCTGATCCTTTCGGATATCAACATGCCCGGCATGAGCGGCCTGGAACTGTTAGAGCAAATCAAAAAGAAATATAAGACGCCTCCCCCCATCGTTATGATGGTGACCGCCTATGGTGACAAGGAAAACTATGACACGGCCATGCGATTGGGCGCTGATGACTTTCTTACCAAGCCGGTTGATTTTAGCCTGCTAAAAGAAAAACTTAAAATCGGATTCTGATGGCAAAAATCCTTGTTGTCGATGATGAAGTGGATCTGGAAATGCTGATCAAGCAAAAATTCCGGCAAAAAATCCGAAGTAAGGACTACGAGTTTGTTTTTGCCTGCAATGGACAGGATGCGCTGGAAAAGCTGCAACAAAACCCCGATGCGGATATCATGCTCTGCGACATCAACATGCCGGTGATGGATGGACTAACCCTGCTTACTAAACTGAAGGAATCCAACTCCCTCGTGCGCGCTGTCATCGTCTCCGCCTATGGAGACATGGATAATATCCGAACGGCAATGAATAGGGGGGCATTTGATTTTATTACCAAACCGGTAAATTTTGAAGACCTCGACGTCACCATGGTGAAAACCATTGAGCATGTATTGCAAACCCGGCAAACTCTCAAAGCCATCAAGGAGAACAACATCCTCCGGATGTACGTGGATGAAACGGTACTTAATTTTATGGGTACCCGGGAATTTGAATCTTCGCTGATGGCGAATGAGACGGTAAATGCCACAGTCGTGTTCATTGACATCTGCAGTTTTACCACCATATCCGAAAGCCAGCCTCCGGATGAAGTAGTGAAACTACTGAACAGCTATTTTGACATCATGGTGCAGGAGATTATCGCACAAGGTGGTTATGTGGATAAGTTCATGGGCGACGCCGTCATGGCTGTTTTTCGCGGCGACTTTCACCTGGACAGGGCTATAGAAGCCTCAATCTCCCTTCGGAAAAAAATTGACAGCCTGCCCGCTCATAAGGACAAATCTTCCTTCATGCCAAAACTCGCGATGGGTATTAACAGCGGCGAAATGATTTCGGGTAATATTGGTTCCGCCAAACTCAAACGACTGGACTATACCGTGATCGGTGATGCCGTGAATACTGCACAACGATTGCAAGGCGCCGCCGAACCAGGGCAAATACTGATCACAGAAGCTTCGTATCAATCGGTGAAAGATTCATTCAATTGTCAGAAAGTAGGTGAAGTAAGCTTGAAGAATAAGCGCAATCCCGTTACTCTGTATAACGTGCTGGATTAAGGACAGCGGTTAGGTATTTGGCTTCTTGAATTTTAACAGAATTTCCTGGAGGTGCCTCTTCTTTAGCTCCTCGCGATGAGATTGAGCGTAGCGGGTATGATACCGATGTGATTCAAGGAAGGTTTTTTGAATAAGATTCCATTCCCGATCCGTCTCAATCAATCCACTGTCCCGCATTTCTCTCCCCAATCTTTCGCCTACCTGGTAAAAGTCCTCCCTTCCCAGGTAGTCCAGGTCGGCATCACAGAGAATTTTCTCCAAAAGCGTTTGTGGTGTTTGGGGAATCCGTGTTGCCAGGATCATCCCGCAAACAATATCAATCTGCCCTTTAACGAACCCGAATGCAGGAAGAATCTGGTTTGCCATCTCGCAACCTTTTTCTTCGTGGTGTTTGGGAGAAAAAATAAATCCCGAGTCATGAAACAACGCCGCAATCCGTAATAAATGGAGTTCTTCAATGCTCAGTTTTTCTGGACCGGCAATGGCCATCGCTGCCTGCAATACATCCTGGATATGCTCAAAGTTGTGATAATGGAGAGAGCCCGGCAATTCATCCTTGAGTTTACGGGTTATAAACTGTTCAGCCTCTTCATAGTTCGGAGAAACAGATGATTTGGGTAAGTGCTTTAATAAAGGATCGACGTTGCGCCATATCAGGTCCACGTCATTGCTGGCCACGGCTTTCTCCATCCAGGATAGAGCTGAAGTAGCATCTCCCAAGGCATTATATACATGAGCGATGTACACGTTTATCCCCTTCTCGTGTTGCCTGCTTCTGGTGATGAGTTCTTCGACCAATAAGGTCGCTTTCTCGTTTTGCCTGAGCCCGATATGGCCGGCAGCCAAATAGGCAACCATCGACGGTGGTCGAATGGAAGTCTGTTGAAGTGCATAAAGAACCGTGTTGACGGTTGACTGAAAGTCCCCCATGGTAAGAAACACGCGTGCGAGGTGATCGCGCTGACGCAGTGAATGCGGATACATTCTCAATCCTTCCTGAAAAGTGGAAACGGCCTCTTCATAACGCTGAAGCAGGTAGAGGGAGATCCCCTGGTAATTAAATGCGGAAACACTTGTCGGATCAATTGCCTTTGCCCGCGCAATGTATTTTAGTGCTTCCTCTGAACGTCCCATCATGTTAAGGACGTAGCTGTATGTGTACAACACTTCCGCATTGTTTGGTCCCACGTCCATGGCTTTTTGAAGCCATTGCTCGGCCGCAGCAAAGTCTTTTGAAATAAAAAACTCCACGTATCCCTTTGTGAGATAGTCGTTGTCACTGGCGCCGCGCTTCAGGGCCTCCGGGAGATAGACGTTGATCTTTTCCAGACTTTCCGCGGGAGAAAGATCACCATTCCAGGACATCAGTGCCGAATAGGTGCTGGCCAGGAAGGAGTATGCCTGGGTGAAGTCCGGATCCATGTCCAGTGCCTGTATGAAATATTGTTCAGCCGTTCGGTATCCCGCCAGGTTCCATTGATGAAACGCGTGTCTCCCCTTCAGGTATAAGTCGTAGGCAGCAATATTCTTCGTAGGAATTTCATTCAGTTTGGTTTTTTCATTTGGAAGAATTGCAGCATTAAGTTCTTTAGCCACCGTTTCAGCCACTGTATTTTGAATGGCAAAAATGTCTTCCAGACTTTCCACAAAGACTTTCCCCCATACATGCTGGTCAAGGGCCGCATCAATCAATTGGACGTGAATCCTGACTTTGCTCCCATGTGATTGTGCACTTCCCTCCAGCAGATATTTTACCCCCAATTCTTCCGCGATTTCCGCCGCTGATTTTGTGGTCTTTTCAAACCGCATCACGGAAGTACGTGAGATCACACGCAAATGACGAAGACTGGCGAGTTGAATCAGGATGTTTTCCATAATCCCATCGGCAAAATAGGTCTGGGATGAATCTTGTGTTAAACTGACAAAGGGAAGTACGGCGATGGAATTGTTTATCACCGCTGGTTTCACATCGGGACTTTTCTTCGTCGTCTCCGGTTCATTCAGACGAGGGGCTTCAAATGTCTTGTCCTTGTACTTGATTCCAAAAATTATTTCTTTAACGGCATTCGCAACCTTGTTGATTTGGTCGCGGTAAAAAGTTTTGTTAATATTCTTTTCGGGATTATCGCCGGGTGACAGGGGCCGGTTAACCCCCGGTGATCTGTAAATAAATTCTATCGACCGGATAGCGCTCGCCAATTCAGTCTCCAGGATTGCTTTGTCTTCTGCATCGAGATCATGGATCCTTACTGGCAAAATACGGCTTGCCACATTTCCGTTTGCAAGTTTGATATCCCTGCCCAGCCCATCTGCTTGTGACATTTTGTTGAAGACACTGAACTCGTGCTGCCAGGCAAAACTTCGTGTGTCACAATAGGTTTGTGAAATGACTGGAATGAGAATGAGGGACTTCAGTTTGACCTCCAGGCTCTTGTCTACATTGTGGGTTTCCAGAAGACCGTCGTAGGGATTGGTGTCAAAGTACACCGAGACAGGTTCCTTAATGGTGGCGCCCAATTCCTCCTGGAGACTTCGAACAAATTCGGATACCCAACCTGAGCGGTTATCGTTGTGCCGATAACTAATGAAGATGTCATACTCAAATCCGGATACAAGGGAGGCCATTATCCAAAGATAATGAGTTATTTCTTCCAGCCTTGTTTGTGTGAAATGATCGGATTTACTTCAGCTCCAGTTTGAATCCTACGCCGTGATAGTTTACTATTTCCACGGTGGGGTCCTCTTTGAGGTACTTCCGCAATTTTGAAATAAAGACATCCAGGCTGCGGCCTAGGAAATAGTCATCATCCCCCCAAACCGTTTTCAAAATTTCTTCCCGCTTCATCACGCGGTCTTTATGGACACAAAGCAACTTGAGTACGTCGGCTTCCTTTTGGGTAAGGATTTTGGAACCACCCATGTGAATCAGGGTGAGGTTCGAAAAATCAAATGAATACAGGCCAAGTGAAAATATTTCTCCGGGTACATGGCCGGTTGACCGTTTGAGAAAGACCTCCATTCTCAAGCATAACTCCTCCATGCTGAATGGTTTTACTATATAGTCATCGCCCCCTGCAGTGAAACCTGAAACCTTATCTTCGAGCATGGACTTCGCCGTAACAAAGAGAATGGGGACATCTTTGTTCTTTTCCCGTATTCCACGGGCAAGGGAGAAGCCATCCTTCTTTGGCATCATTACATCCAATATGCACAGATCGAATGGTGCATGTAGAAAGGTGTTGAGGCCTTCTTCGCCATCTTTGCACAGCGTCACCTGATAACCTTTGGTGACCAGGTTATCCTTGATCACGAACCCGAGTCCGGGATCATCTTCGACGAGGAGGATTTTCGCGTTCATGAGATGGATTGGCAAAGAAGCACTAGTGCATTAACGGAAGTGCAAGGATAAAGGTACTTCCTTTTCCGGGTGTACTTTCCACGGTTACTTTTCCATCGTGTTTTTCCATGATCAGCTTCACATAGTTAAGCCCCAGGCCGAATCCCTTTACATCATGGACATTTCCCGTTGGCACGCGATAAAACTTATGGAAGACTTTCCTTTGCTCCTCGGGAGGGATTCCGATTCCATTGTCTGAAACGGAAATGTGCAAATGTTGATCCAGGACTTTCGTCGTGATGGTAATCTCCGGTTTGGATTGATTGTATTTAAGAGCGTTGTCCAACAGGTTGTACAGTACATTGGTGAAATGAAGTTTATCGATTTCAGCAAATACTTGTCCTGGGTTCAATGAAAGGTGCACTGTTCCTTGTTTTGATTCAATAAATACCGAATTATTCTGAAGGACTTCGTGAATCAGTTCGTGGATATCTGTTTTTTCTTTTTTTAGCCCGAGGTCTTCCTTGTCGAGTTGGGCCATCTGAAGGACACGGTCAACTTGCTGCTTCAGCCTTTGGTTCTCACTCTCAATGATGGTGGCGTAGTTCAGCAGTCGTTCAGGTGAATGCACAATGGCGGGATCTTTCAATACGTGTGAAGAAATAGCAATTGTGGAAATCGGCGTCTTGAACTCATGGGTCATGTTATTGATGAAATCCTTTTGAACCTCCGAGAGACGCCGTTGTTTCAATATGACGAACAGGGTGTACACAAAAAAGAAAATGACCACCAGCATTACCGCGGAGGAAAATCCCCAAATACCCATCTGGCTCAGGATGTTCGCCTCGAGGTAGGGGAATTGCACGGCAAAATAGTAACCATCATTGTTGAGTTTGGGTGTTTCCGGAAAATTTGAAGTTAGCTTAGCCTTCTTCGGCGAGATATAATTCCCGCCCACCATGCACTTCTCCATGCAATTATAGATTCCATATTCAAAGTCGTTAATGTTGCGTTTCTCGAACTCCGTGACCAGGAGAAACTCGAGAACACTGGCATCAATGGGTCCATTCACCAGCACAACAAAGTAGTTTGTGGATACCTGCGTGATGATGTTGGCCGTTGGAACGGAGGCCTTGTTGATTTCGAAAATCTTTTGGGCCACATTATTGAGTGAGGTGGTCACATCCCGGTTGAACTGATTTTCACGAAGATCAAACGCCTTCCGCACCCAGTAGATCTGGGTAAAAGTGACTCCTGCGATACTGATGGCCGCAAGAATAATGACTATCCGGAGGGTGGTCCTGCTCACCTTACAAAGGTAATTCGAATGAATGGCTGCCAATCAAGTTTAACAAGTTGTTAACAAGGATTATGACTTTATTAACAGCCCGGCGTGGATTTTGATGCGATGTTTGTATCGTTGGCCCGAACGAAGTAATTTTACCCCTAAATCATAACAGACATGAAAAAATTAGTCTTTTTTGCTGCACTTGTCCTGGTGGCGTATGGCGCCCATAGCCAGACAACGACTCCCCCAAAAACCGATGTGGCCGTTGCCTTAGTTGACAATCAGAACTTTGATTTTGGAAAAATCAAGTTGAATGTACCAGCCACACACAAATTTGTATTTACGAACAAGGGGAAAGTTCCCATGGTAATTACCAATGCTCAACCTTCATGCGGATGCACTACGCCAGACTGGACCAAGGATCCTATTCCTCCCGGGGGCCAGGGTTTTGTTCAGGCTACATACAATGCGGCCAGCGTAGGTGCCTTTGACAAAAAAGTTACTGTTACAGCCAATGTAGAATCGGGTGTGATCATGCTCTCCATAAGGGGTGAAGTATTGGCAGATCCCGTTAAGAGCAACTAATCAACAGCGTTTTAAAATTCAAAAAAGTCAGACGAGAGTCTGACTTTTTTATTTTCATGAGTAGGCAGGACTCTTTTACAGCTCGCGTATCCAGATATTTCTGAACCTTATCAGATCGCCGTGGTCCTGAAGACGAATGGGCATTTTATCCGGATGTACCATGTACCTGGGCGCATTAATAAATGCACTGACACCTTTCAGGGCAATGTTATTTTGAATTAACACGCCATTGTGAAACACGGTGACGCGGGCGGGTGAAACGACTGTGCTGTTGGAATCAAATACGGGTGCTGAGAAGGCAACGTCATACATCTGCCACTCACCCGGTGGTCGGCTGGCATTAGCCAGTGGAATCAGTTGCTTGTAAATGCTGCCGGCCTGTCCGTTCGAATAGGTTGGGTTCTCATATGAATTCAGGACTTGCAATTCATACAGACCCATGAGGAATACTCCACTGTTGCTGTATCCCTGACCCTGTTTGCCTTCTGCCTTGGGTGCAAGCCATTCTATGTGGAACTGGAAGTTGTTGAATTTTCTTTTTGTCTCAATGGCTCCATTGCCCGGTTTTACGACCAGTTCATTGTCTTTTAGTGTCCACCCTGCTTCGGCGTGTTTGAAGTTCGGGTCCCATTGTTTAAGCATCTTCTCCACATCATCGGCTGTTCCCGGCTCGCCCTTGAACTGAGGGTTCTGCCACTCATCAAGGTTCTTTCCATCAAACAAGACAATGGCATCTGAAGGCGCCTCTGAAGAAATTTTTGCCGGGGTAACGACTTTTGGTTTTGGATCCCAAACTTCCGTCAGCTTCGGATCTTTCGCGGGGTCCTGTGCAAAGGCACTTATCGACAACAGGCAACATGTATATAGGGTTAAGGATCTCATGATTGAAAAATGTTTTAGTGAAATTAAGAATATTGAAGAGGAGTGGAATGCAAAATTCGTTGAGCGGCAAATCAAAACTTCACATATTTCTCCAGGAGTTCCTTATCCAGTCCGTTGGCCCTTGCCTTCTTAGCCTGACGCCTGAGGATAAATTCAAATAGGCTCATCCATCCCGGCAGGTTGCTTTCGCTGATGTCGAATAGCCAGGCTAACGCAAGACGGTTGTTTGGAAATCCCTTGCTGTTGGTTTGACCGTCTCTGGCAAGACCATACCCGATTTGCAGGGATTGCTCAAAGCCACGGCTGGCGGGCTGTAGCTCCACACGGAATTTACAGACACGGTCAGATGTGTTGAAGAACCGGTGGTTGATCATCGGTTCTGCGGTAATTGTTTGGCCTGGAAGAAGGATGTAAATGGTTTTGCCTGCCTGCACTTTTAACTCCCCGTCGAGGCAATCAAATTTTTCTGAATAGGTTTTGTGGTAATGCAGACCAACACCGCCCTTTGGAGCAAGCTCAACGTCAACCAAAGTTTGTTTGCCCTGTGTTTCCTCTGACGTTTTCAGAAAAGTGACATAGTCCTTTTGAACCGGGTTGTAAATGCGCCTGGGATTTTCCATGACTGCTGCTCAGGTTTGGTTGGTATTTTCAGATATTCTAAGCCGAAAGGACGGTCACGAAGTTCACAAAGAATCCACAAAGATCACAATGAACCGGAGTGAATTCTATTCTTGTTGATATCTATCAATAATATGCTGACTAATGAGTTTATATATCTCAGCTATTGCTTCATCATCTTGCAGAAATTCAAGGTGTCTGTCCAGCACTTCCATATCACCTCGCATGGCAGGGCCGGTTTGAGCATTTTCAGGTCCGATGGTTAGGCCCTTGGCAATCGTTTCGCTGATCAGCGGCTTTAGCAAATCAAAACTCAAACTGTTTTTTTGAAGTACCTCTTTGGATAAGGTGAGCATGTGGTTTACAAAATTCGATGCGAACACCGCCCCAATATGCAGTGCTTTGCGCTCTTCTGATCCAATCTTCCGGACGTGATGACTGATTGCCCTGGCGAGTGTCATTATTATTTTTTCTGTTTCGGGATGAGTGCTTTCCAGGAAGATCGGTACGGTCTTGAAATCAATTCGCTTGTCTTTGCTGAATGTTTGCAGAGGATAAAATGATCCGATGGAATCGATCGCAGCAAATTGCAATATGCTGAGCGGTTGGCTCCCTGAAGTGTGGATCAGAAATGCCTCATCGGGAAGAATGATTTCGGTTGCTACTTCCTCTATGGCATCGTCGCTCACGGCGATGATAAAAACGGTGGACGTACTGGTAGAAAAATCCAGTGTGGCCTTGACTTCTGCCTGATATAACCTTTCTGTCAGGGCTTCGGCATGCTTTGGATTTCGACTATAGACCTCCTTTATAGCAAATCCGGCATTGTCCAGTGCCGGCGCGAGGTGCCAGGCGAGATTACCGGAGCCGATGATGGAAACGCTGAGTTGATCTGGCACAATGGAAAAATAATGAATTTATGATGAAAGTCAGTTGAGGACACTTGGGGTATGATTGCCTTTCTCATTGGGCGGATGAGATCATTAGAATTGCGCACCACCACCCTCCTGGAGATGCAGGAAAAAGGAGATCATTCAAACGTTTTGGGAGTGAGATGCACCCGGTGCACTAGGCATTTACACGGTAGAATTCGGAAAGTCTTTCAGACACAAAATCAATTTCTTCCGGGGTGTTGTACTTGCTGAATGAGAACCTCACCGCACCTCTTTTAGATCCTGGGTACAAGGCCCCCAACACATGTGATCCCGTGGCGGCACCACTGCTGCAAGCGCTTCCACCTGAAGCGGAGATGCCTTGCAGATCGAGATTAAATAACAACATTTCATTCTCCTCAGATTCAGGAAGACTCACGTTCAATACCGTGTAGAGGCTTCGTTCAAGTTGAGCAGAGTCGCCATTGAACGTAATCCCGGGAATATTCTGGGTCAGATTCCTGATCATCCTGGCTTTAAGGGAAATAATGGACGATTTGTGTTCGTCCATGTCGCGGTAGGCAATCTCCAGGGCTTTGGCCATTCCAATGATTCCATACACATTTTCGGTACCACCCCTCATGTTTCGTTCCTGGGAACCTCCGTGGATGAATTGCCCGATCTTTTTGTCTTTGCGGATATACATGAATCCAACACCCTTTGGTCCATGAAACTTGTGTGCTCCTGCCGTCATGCCGCAGACATGCAGCTCCTTCATGTTATGGCGGTAGTGCCCCATCGTCTGCACGGTGTCCGAATGAAAGAAAGCTTTGTATTGTTCAGCCAGTTCACCCACACGCTGAAGATCAAGAAGATTTCCTATTTCATTGTTGGCATGCATGAGCGATACCAGTGCATTGGGATATTGTTTGAGAAGACTTTCCAGATGGTTGGTTTTGACATGCCCCTTCTCATCAAGTTCGACGAAGTGCAATTGGACTATGCCCTGCTTCTCCAACACTTCCAAGGTGTGCGTTACAGCATGGTGCTCAATTGGGGTGGAGATGGCATGCTTAATTCCATAAGTCTGAATACCACTAACGATAATGGTGTTATCCGCTTCAGTTCCTCCCGAAGTAAATATGATCTCACCCGGAGCGCATTGAAGAAGCTCGGCGATTTTTTTTCGCGAGGATTCTATGGCGGCACGCACTTTTCTTCCGTGCGCGTGTATAGAGGAGGGGTTTCCAAAATCTTCCAGCATAAAAGGCTTCATGGCTTCGAAGACTTCCGGATCAAGCGGGGTGGTGGCAGCGTTGTCGAGATAGACTTTCATCTGAGTACAAATTACGAATTACGAATTGAAAATTGCGAATTGACTGGTTTACGAACGAATTATTTCCTGTATGTCGTGGATAATTTTGTGGGCCAGGTCATTGGCTTTTGATGCTTTTTGTGATTCGGCGTAGATCCGGATGATAGGTTCCGTATTGGACTTGCGCAGGTGAACCCATTCCTTTTCCTTTTCAAAGTCGATCTTCACGCCGTCGGTGGTATTGATCTTTTCACCTTTATATTTCTTCTGGATGGCTACCAGCACCTCGTCAACATTGATATGGGGAGTCAGTTCAATTTTATTCTTGGATATAAAGTAAGAAGGATATGAATCACGTAGTGCCGATGCCTTCTTTTTTGATCTTGCCAGGTGAGAAAGAAATAATGCGATGCCAATAAGCGCATCCCGGCCATAGTGAAAATCAGGAAGAATAATTCCTCCGTTACCCTCACCACCGATCACGGCTTTTGTTTCTTTCATCGCGATGACCACATTGACCTCTCCCACGGCGGCAGCAGTATATTTACCACCTGCTTTCTCTGTGATGTCGCGCAGTGCACGTGTGGAAGACAAGTTGGAGACCGAGTTGCCCTTTTTCCTGCTGAGCACATAGTCTGCAACAGCCACGAGTGTATACTCCTCGCCAAAAGGGTCTCCATTTTCCTGGATGAGTGCAAGCCGGTCCACATCCGGATCAACGACGATCCCCAGGTCGCACTTTTTCTTCTTTACCAGCTTACAAATTTCTTTTAGATGCTCCGGTAAAGGCTCGGGGTTGTGCGGAAAATGTCCAGTAGGTTCGCAATAAATTTTTTCAATTTTTTTGACACCCAGAATTTTCAGGAGTTGCGGCACGGCTGTTCCTCCGGTGGAGTTAACTGCGTCTACAGCAATTCTGAGATTGGCTTTGCGAATGGCCTTTGCATCTACCCAGGGGTGTTTGATGATAAGGTCAATATGTTTTTGAATGTAATTTTCCTTTTTCTCATACTTACCCAATTTGAGCACATCAGCAAAAGTGAACTTCTCATCGGCGGCCAGCGCCAGAATTTGTGCGCCATCAGCTGCCGAAATAAACTCCCCCTTTTCATTCAATAACTTAAGCGCATTCCATTGAATAGGGTTGTGACTCGCGGTGAGGATGATTCCCCCTGCGGCCTTTTCTTTTGTCACGGCAATTTCTACGGTAGGTGTGGTGGAGAGCCCAAGATCAATCACATCAAGACCAAGTCCCTGGAGGGTGGCACAGACCAGCGAACTTACCAATTCCCCGGACAGACGCGCGTCTCTGCCGATTACCACTTTCTGCCCTTTGCGGGATTGTACCCAGGTACCAAAAGCGGCAGCGAACTTTACACAGTCTAAAGGGGTAAGCGCTTCACCGGGAGTTCCCCCAATGGTGCCGCGAATGCCGGAAATTGATTTGATTAAGGTCACAGTGCGTACTTAAATGTGGCCCAAAATTAACACGAAAGTCAAGGAATTGCGAAGACCTTGCAATTCCTAATTGTCAACGGGCTTTTACCTCTGGCATAGGCGCCAGCATCTCATCTTGCTTATCCGCATTGGGGCAGGCTTCACCTTCACCAAGGGTTCTTCCGCAGTAGCCGCAGGCAATACCTTCTTTTGCCAGGAAAGGACTTTGGGTTGCGCATGTGCCGCGGAATTCTCCATTCTTAATAAAGATCAGGCGCACCGACATCAGGGCGAAAAACAAACCAAATATTGCGAGACTGAGGATGAAAACGGCCATGAGAAAATTATTATTAGCCTTAACTTGGCACTAAGTTATTGTGAAAACACGAAGATTCTGAATAAAGTTTAAGCGAAATGAAAAAGCCTCTTTCTGCCCCCGATCCGGACCGCGGAGCCAAGCTCCAGGCCTTCGACCGGTTGCTCACAGTGATGGATGAACTTCGGGAAAATTGCCCCTGGGACAAGAAGCAGACGATGGAAACGTTGAGGCACCTAACCATTGAAGAAACCTATGAACTGTCAGACGCTATCCTCGAAGGTAACCTGAATGAAGTAAAGAAAGAACTTGGCGACCTGATGCTCCATCTTGTATTTTATTCGCGCATCGGTGTAGAGAGCAAAGCCTTTGATGTGACCGATGTACTCAACAGCATTTGTGACAAACTCATTGAACGCCATCCGCACGTATATGGTGACGTAGTCGCGAATGATGAAGAGACCGTCAAGGCGAATTGGGAAAAAATCAAATTGAAATCGGGAAACAAGTCCGTGTTGGCCGGTGTGCCAAAGGGGTTGCCGGCACTCGTGAAGGCCATCCGGATACAGGACAAAGCCAGGGGAATTGGATTTGACTGGGAACGGAAAGAGCAGGTGTGGGCGAAGGTGGAAGAGGAGATGAGCGAATTCAAAAAAGAATTCAACGCCGAGACCAATGAACCCATTCATCCCGAAAGGGCGTTGTCGGAATTTGGGGACGTACTTTTTTCGCTTGTCAATTATGCACGGTTCATCCACATCGACCCGGAAGAAGCCCTGGAGCGTACCAATGTGAAGTTCATCAAACGCTTTCAATATTTGGAGACGGAATCGGCGAAAGCAGGTAAGAAAATGGGTGAGATGAGTTTGGCAGAGATGGATGAATATTGGGAACGGGCGAAGACAATCAAGGAATGAAGAATCACAATGACTCCTTAATTCTTAATTCTTAATTGTAGAATCAAAGAGAATACAAATGAATAAGAGACCCTCTCCACTGTCCTGGAGCTACTGGAACAACATCCTTGGTTTCACACTCGTCGGAGCTGCTCTCAGTGTCTATTTTCAGACGTCGTTGGGTGGATGCGGTGATTATCCAGAACATTTCATCCTTCTCTACCAGAGCATGGGCTACGGTGCAGGTTTTGGTGTTCTTTTTAATGGGGTGTATCCTTTCATCCCAAACGGATTTTATCGTTCAGCCCGTGGTGCTTACGCTGATTCGCTACTATCTCGCCTTCATTATTTTCAGTTATGGTTTTGCCAAAGTATTCGCTGGGCAGTTTCCGCACACGATGGCCAACATGGATGCCCGTTTTGCAGAGCTGACTCCCATGCGCGTGGCATGGGCTTTTTTTGGATACTCACGTGGATACCAGCAGTTCCTGGGATGGGGAGAGGTGGTCCCGTCCGTCTTGCTGTTGTTCCGTCGAACCACGCTCCTGGGCGCATTGATCATGTTTGTCGTTATGCTCAATGTATTTCTTGTCAATGTTTTCTTTGACGTATGCGTCAAGATCAACTCCGGTATTTATACTGCATTGGCCCTGTATATCCTCATTCAGGAATTTCCCCGTCTTTGGAATTTTTGCCTTGCCAATAAGATCACCGCTCCGCGTGTCGATCTTGTATTGGACAAACCAAGATGGTTGAAGATGGGCGGGCTGATCATTAGCTATCTGTTATTGGGTTACATTCTCTATAAGACGGGTGATGGTGCCATCAATTATTACACTTATTCCAAGACCCATGTTGCCCCAACGGCTGTTCAGGGTGCCTGGAAGACGGTGGTGGTGAAAGTGGAAGACAATCAGCAATGGCTTCCCCTCGATCAAATGGACTCGCTGTACACGGCTCGGGTATTCTTTGATGGTTTTAATGGAGTTATTAAAAGTGATTTTATCCGGGACAGGTTCCGGTTCTCCATTGATTCAGCCACGCATCAGCTAACAGTGAATTTCACGAATCTACGCAATGAATGGAATATTCCACCCGTGACCTGGAAATATGAAAGACCTTCATCCGACAGCTTGCACCTTTGGGGGGTGTGGAAGGGAAAATCGTTGATGATGAAGTGTGTTATACGGAAGGAGAAACTAACGCGTTATTGAAAGAGTTTAAGAATGGAGAGCTTTCATTCTTGATTCTCAATTTTCATCGTCAGTTATTCTCCCAATCAAAATACTCATCCTTCTCCAGTTCCAGCTCTTTCTTCTTTTTCTTTCCCTTCAGTTTGAAGGCATCTTTAAGCTCTTGTACTTCTTTTTTGAGGTCGCTGACAATTTTCTTTTTCACAGCCTCTTTGTCATAAGTCACTTCGTATTTGTCTGTTGTGCCAATGATCTTCAGGAACACCCTTGATTGACCCTGCTTATCCTGTTCAATGGCGCCGAATGCCTCATCCGGATCAATTTTCTTTTTGTTCCTCAGCGGAGCCACTACACGGTAGTTAATTTGTTGATCGAAAGAATGGGTGCCGCTGATCTGGATGGTCGTAAGGTTGCTGCGAATCTCCATTTGGGGAATGTAGACTGTTTTGTTTTCGATGTGAATGTCATTTTTCAAATCTGCAAAACGGAGTTTGTTGAGCCCTTCATCATCCAGGTATTTATTCAGCTTTTGCATCGGGTCGAAATTGTTCAATTCACCGTTTTTGATGGTTGCGCTGACATCGGCGACAAGGGTTTCAGAGAATATTTGGAGTCCGCCATCCAGGGTTGCTTCCAGGCTAAGTTCTGCCTGTGCAATCCCTTTAAGATGTTTATAACCGATGAAATCCTGATGGAAATCTTCAAATACATAAAATAGGGAGTCAACCAGAATACCATTGAGTTTGGCCGAACTGATGAGTTCGATCGCCGTTGGATTCTTCGCATCCAGGATTCCTGACAGGTCAACGGATCCGCCCATGCTTTGTAATTTGATACTGCGCGCAACCGCCACCTGTCCTTTTACCAGCAGGTCGCCTTTGACGCTTGTCGGATGAAAGCGACGGTACCGCAGCGATTTAACATCATACGTAAAATTCAAATGAAGATTAGGTGAAATGTTGAATTTGTAAGGTCCCTTGTCGTTGGTACCAAACCCGATGGCAAATAACTGGTCCACATCGAGAAAGTCTGACTTCAGGTCTGCCTCAATGCCGATCGGCTGATTTTCAAAGATGAGGAAGGTGACTACATTCTTAAAAAAGCCATTGAGCAAAAAATCATTGTGTTCAAATTTTCCATGCACATTGCTCATAGCAAGGTCGTTGTTGTCGAATTGCAATGATCCATTCAGGTCGGCAAATCGCAATTTGTCCCGCCCCAGTTGGAAATTGATATCATGCAATTCGATGGTCCCTTCGGTGTGGACTTGTTGGGCAGTTGATTTATTCTTTAACAATTCTACCCGGCCCTCTAATGAGACATTGGCCTTGACACGTCCCGTCAGTTCATGCAGCTGTTCAATGGGATAGAAGTTAAGAAAAGCCGCGGCATTGAGCTCCCCGTTGAAGTCAGCCGTCACCACGGGGTCATCGAAATCCTTCAAAGTAAAGTTTCCGGTGAAAGCATCATGGTTGAGTGAAGCGGAAATGTTCTTCAGGGAAAGTGATGCCTTGTCAACATGGGAGAGAGACGGTGTACTAAATGAACCTTCCAGGTTCGCGCCTTCTATCCGTGTCTTGAAATCCGGATGAAAGAGAGTTACGTTTTTCAATCCGAAGGTGATAGACAAGGCCGGATCTTGTTGGCGGCTGATCTCACCATTCAGATTCAAATCAAAATAGACCTCACCTTTGCTTTGATATTTTCTAAAGCGCTCCACAGTCGATTCCGGGAAGAAGGAGAACAACAACTTAATGTCGGCATCCTTGCCTACCGTATGAAGGTCGATCTTGTTCTTTTCTTTGAACAAGTACATTCCACTTAGTTCAAACATTGCCTGATCCAGGGTCAGTTGGGAAGGCATGATTTGGAGGGACTTATTGAGGTCATCGTACACCACCTTGATATCGACATCAAAAATCTTTTTTCGCAACCACAGGGAATTGGAGACACCTATTTGTTCTGTGACTACATCTCCTTTTGCTTCGATGTTGTACGCATCTCCAGCGGCTACGATGTCTGCCTTGAGTGAGGCGCTGGAAAATTCATGGTGTTGTCCCGCAGACATATCCATGTAGGTGACCAGGGTGTTTTTTAGTTTCACATTGCGAAGGGCAAAGGAGACCGATCCCCCGCCTTCACCCTTTTTTACAATGGTATAGTTATTTGTTCCTGCTTTGTTTATTCTCAGGTTGGTTTCACTGTCGTTGATCTCCAGACCTACAATGGTGTATTTGCCATTCCACACCTCCAGCGGGTTCAACAGGAAAGAAACCTTTTTGGCGGTCAGCAGAGGATATTCTCCCGGGTGGCTGTCTTCGACATAGACATCGTACAGCACAATGGCGAGTCGGGGAAACTCCTGGAGGGCAGAGACCTCAATCTTTCCGATCCGGACCGGGGTGCCCAGGTTCTTGTTGGCTTCGCGGATGAACTGTTGCAGGATTCTTTCCTTGAAGAGGAAAACCGAGGTGACAAGCCCGATGGCCACCACCAGGAGGGCAACCAATGTGTAAATAATGACTTTGCGAAAAATTTTGAAGCGATCCATCCAGTGATGCAAAGGTAATGGTATTAAAAACGATGCCACAATTTTCAATCTGTGCAGATGCCCTGATGGAAGGAATACGCAAGCCTCAATTGAAATTCAATGAGCGGTATGATCAGAAGCCATCATGGCCTTACCTTTGAATTGATCATGAATAAAAATCGGGTTTTTGAAAGGTGTTTCCTGGTGGCACTTGGTCTGTTTGCCGTGATGCTCTCGCAAGCCCAGCCTGATTCTCTCCGGGTGAAAGAACGCAAGTCCTCCGTCCCCGATAAAGTTTACCTGTTGCTCTACGCCCGTTTGATTTCGGATGCGAACCAGAATTATCGCTTTGATGAAAATGTGGTGCTCAATGCGCGCCTGAATTCCTGGCTAAGGGTGGAGGTGGGCATCCGGCAAGGTGAGCGTCCACAGCAATTCGATTCCTATTATCACTACAAATTCGAATTGCAAACGAAGTCGTTCTGGAAAACGGTTCGGTTTATCGGGAGGGTTTCCAACAACGTGATCAAGTTTCCCACACCAACGTACGCCCGAAGCAATTACCTGTTGTTGGCGGAAAGCCGGCATCCACTCTCGAAAAAGTTTTCAGCATTGGCCGCATGGGGATATGTATTTTCATTCCAGCGCAACGGATCCCTGGATGGGGCACCGTCATGGCTTGGTGCTCAGACCAACTACCCGATTTTCAAACTGGCCTTGCGTTACATAATCAGTGAAAGGAGTCATGTGCAGGGGGTTTGGGGATCTTACGATGTCTTCAATCCTTATTTATTGCAGAGCCCCTTCCTG